>JAZUQN010000161.1:0-6366 GCA_045605745.1 Eubacteriales bacterium | reverse complement strand
CTCATGCCGCATGGCAGTGTCTTTGGTATGCGCCAAAAGGAGCGCGAGCAAGCTCGCCGCGAGTTTGCCTCGGCGGCTAAACACCGCCGTTTGCAAGCAAACCGTCAAATCTCGCCACGAAAGCGCACTTAGAGGGAAACTGCGTTTCCCTCTAAGGACTCTCTTCCTTAGTCTGACCTACGCTCCTGCGAAAATGCAATTCTGCATTTTCTTATGTCGCTGTGCATCACTCTATCCCTCCTTTTTGCGCCATGGACGACCGGCGCAATAAGGATGTATCATACCGCACACTGCTTTCGTATGTGGTAGGCGATTGACCATAAAAACTTCGCATTGTGCTATTGTTTGTAAAAACACTCCCCCACAAACTCCTGTTAAGCAAAGTAAGATAAAACATGGGAGAATCAAAAAGGCTGAGCCATCGGCACAGCCTTTTTGCGCTTTTTTATTTACTGTTTACATCTATCCACATTGCCGGTCTTATGCCGCAGGATGAGCTGTATGAATAAACTCCCTTTGAATTTAGCTCGCCTACATAGCTGACGGTTGAAACATAAACAAGGCTTTCGCCCGGAGTGCGAAGCCAACAAACGCTGGTTCCGCTTATGGGGCCTGATTGAACTCCTCTTTCAAGTGAATATTGGGTGGTATAGCCGATGGAAAAATCTGTTTTATCAAGATATTTTTTAAATTCTGCATCGCTGAGCAAAAAAACCTTGTCGGCAGTTATATTTCCTCCCTTGGTTTTATATTTCAAATTGTTTGGAGTTTCGATATCGCTTTCAAGTATCCTGCCAAGCTCATTGCCCTTAAATGCAGTGCGAATAAAGTTTTTATTCAGCCAAGCTCTGGCATCGCTGTTTTCCCATGTAACTGCCCCATATCCGTCCATATACTGTATGCAGTCAATGGCATAGAGCGTTATTATAAGAGCTTTTTGTTCATCGTGGTCATAATCAAGAACAACCCATTCAAGAGGCTCTTGTCCGTTTCCCATATCCGCATCCTGCTCATATTTTCCAAATTTGACGATGTTTCCAACAACAGTAAATTTATATTTATCAAGAAGCTTGGCGGCGCCCTGATGATCCTCGATTGAGTTCAGCAGACCAACCCCCTTTTCGATATTTCCGTTGCTTATAAGAATTTTTGCCCATTGAAATTTGATTGAATCTGCAAAGGTAAGACCGCAGAGACACACAAAAAGCATAGACAAAATAACAAGCCAAGCAGTTTGAAGCTTAATGGTTTTTTTAAGCTTTTTTAGCTGGTCGCTCATCTTTGGGGGAGTCTTTTTATCTGCTTTTTTATTCTTTTTCTTGCCTTCTTTTGCGTAGGGAATTTCAGTCATTTCATTAGCTTCCTCTGAAGCGTTAGTTACATTTATTTCGGGGGCATTGTTCTCCATATAAACCTCCATATAGTTGATAATTTATTTTACTATATTATGGAGAAAAAGTCAATGCATTTGAAAAATAATAACATTTTGCACAATAAGGAGAGTTGATATTTGTTTATTTTACTGCAGGGGCAAATCACAAGGAGCCAAGTCATAAAGACTTGGCTCCTTGTATCTTATAGAAGGGCAGGAGCTTGTGGGGGCGAGTGATTGTACATGAAAATTTCGCAGCGTGCTCTCCAATATCTCTCTAACCAACCAGCATTTATTCTACCTTTAAATAAGATGCTCCCATTTTTCAAAATCAAAGCAGATATTATCCTTATGGTGGGTATCGCTGCAAAGAATAAAGCTGCCGCCCCCTGAGCGTATATACTCGATAAGATTTTTTGAGGGGTATGGCTCGCTTCTGTAGCCTCTTGAAATTGCGCCGGTGTTGATCTCAAAGGGAACATTCATCGGCAAGAGCAGGTCTATGGCTTTTTTTGCGGCCGCCAAATACCTTGGATGGTCGGTGTCAAAAAGCTTGTTTCCCTCATTAAATTTCGTGATAAGATCAAAATGTCCAATGATATCTATCTTCTTCTTAGCCAGCTCCTCTGCCATTTTGAAATAATCCTCGGCAAAGGAATAATAATCTCCGCCATACCATTCATCGCAAATGCTTTGAAGCTCTATAGGGCTCTCGTCTATGGCTCGGTACACCCCATCCCTTTTGACATAATGAGCCGAGCCGATGACATAATCAAAATCATCGGTGGAATAGCTTGAAAAAGCATCAAGCTCAATGCCAAGCAGGACCTCGATTTTATCCTTGTATTTCTCCTTTAGGCGCAGTATTTCCGCTTTATACAGCTCAGATTTTTCAAGCGACATACAATAGCGCAGGTCAAAATCGGTGTATCCGTGCTCTGAAAAGCCATATGTCCTAAGCCCTTTTTCGATGGCAGAGAGTAGCATCTCCTCGGGGGAGCTTTTTCCGTCACTATATGTTGTATGGGTGTGAAAATCCTTCAAGATCATTTTGTCATTTTCTCCTGCTTCACCTTATGGTCGATAATGTGACGGGAGGCAAGCTCTCGGTGGATATCCTCAAGAGAGATCCCCGCCTCTGTCATAAGAACCATAACATGGTAAGCAAGGTCAGCAATTTCATATACCGTCTCTGCCTTATCCTCAGCCTTTGCCGCAATGATGACCTCTGTTGATTCTTCACCGATCTTTTTAAGTATCTTGTCAAGCCCCTTTTCAAAAAGATAGGTTGTGTAAGAGCCCTCGGGCTTGTCATTTTTGCGTCCTTCGAGAAGCTCCATAAGCCCTTCAAGGGAAAATTCGTTCATCTTATCGCTCTGCCAAAGGGGATTTTCAAAGCAGGAAAATGTGCCCTTGTGGCAGGCAGGCCCATCCGGCTCAACAACAACCGTAAGGGCATCATAATCGCAGTCTGCTGTAATGGAGACTATGTGCTGATAATTTCCGCTTGTCTCGCCCTTCAGCCAAAGCTCTTGTCTTGAGCGGCTATAAAAGCAGGTTAGCCCCTTTTCCATTGAGATAAGGAGGCTTTCACGGTTCATATAAGCCAAGGTAAGCACTTTTTTTGTAACAGAATCAACAACTATTGCAGGAATAAGTCCTTTTTCATCAAATTTCAGTTTTTCAATATCAAGCATTTTATCTTTTCCTTTCGGCAGGTAATTAAATTCTAACGGGAATATTATTGTCCTTCAGCTCTTTTTTCAGGTCCTTTATCTTAACCTCTCCAAAATGGAAGATGGAAGCCGCAAGACCTGCATCGACCTTTGGAAGGGCGCTGAACAGCTCTGTAAAATGTCTTATAGCGCCTGCTCCACCCGAAGCAATAACAGGCACATTTACTGCATCGCAAACGGCACTTAGCATAGGGAGATCGAAGCCCCCCTTAACCCCATCTGTGTCGATGGAGTTGACAACAATTTCGCCGGCTCCGCTACTCACGCCTCTTTTTATCCACTCTATAGCCTCCATGCCGGTGTTTTCTCTTCCCCCCTTGGAGAAGACTCTGAAAACGCCGTCAACTCTTTTGATGTCAACAGAAAGAACAACGCACTGATCGCCATATCTTTTTGCTGCCTCGCCTATAAGAGAGGGATTTTTTATTGCACCTGAATTTACGCTGACCTTGTCAGCACCGCATTTAAGCACTCTGTCAAAATCCTGAAGTGTGTTTATGCCTCCGCCAACCGTTAATGGAATAAATACAGATGAGGCAAGCTCCTTCAGAATATCGGTAAATAGCTTTCTGCCCTCGGCAGATGCGGTTATATCATAGAAAACCAGCTCGTCTGCGCCGCAATCGCTATAGAATTTTGCAAGCTCAACAGGGGATGCAACATCGCCAAGGCCTTCAAAGTTAACGCCCTTGACAACTCTGCCGTTTTTAACATCGAGGCAGGGAATAATTCTTTTGGTTATCATTTTAAAATATCCGACTTGCGGAACTCCTTATATTATTGGGTATCCGAAGCTATCTTGATTGCCTTTTCAAGATCAATAGCTCCGGTATAATATGCCTTTCCGATAATGGCTCCGTAAATTTTCTGCTCTGCAAGCATTTTCACATCCTCAAGGGATGAAACACCACCCGATGCAATGATATTGAGAGAGAATTTTTCGGAAAGCTCTTTATATAGCTTGTGATTTGTGCCCTGCATTGCGCCGTCCTTTGATATATCGGTGCATATAACTGTGCTGACGCCAAGCTCTTCCATTTGGGCACAAAAGTCCTCGGCGCCGATTCCGGTCTTTTCCGTCCAGCCTCGAATTGCAACCATTCCGTCCTTTATGTCGATGCCAACAGCAATTTTTTCGCCGTATTTCTTCATAGCCTCTGAAAGAAAAGTCGGATCCTTAACCGCAGCAGTGCCGAGAATAACACGGCTAACACCTGCAGCAAGATATTTTTCGGCAGTTTCCATATTTCTAATGCCACCGCCAACCTCTATAAAGAGCGAGGAGGTTGCGGCAATTTTTTTGATTATCTCGAGATTTGGGGTTGTGCCGTCTCTTGCACCCTCAAGATCAACGAGATGCAGGTGAGTTGCACCTTTTGCCTTAAAATCGGCGGCAAAGGCAGGCGGATCATCACTGTATACGGTCATTTTTTCATAGTCGCCCTTAAAAAGACGAACAGCTTTTCCGTCATATATATCTATTGCAGGAAATATAAGCATTTTTTCTCCTTGGTGAAGTGTTTTTATATTTTTAAAGGTCGCAGAAGGCTCTTAGGATATTAAGTCCAACCTCGCCGCTTTTTTCGGGATGAAACTGACATCCCATAACATTATCCTTTGCAACGGCGGCCGTGAGAGGAGCGCCGTATTCGGATGTGGCAATTGTATTCTCTGCGCATTTTGTTCCATAAAATGAATGGACAAAATATACATAGTCTCCATCGTTGATATATTTGAAGAGAGGAAAGGTGCTTTGGCAAAAATCAAGGGCGTTCCAGCCGATGTGTGGAATTTTCAGATCCTTTGAAATAACATCGGAAATAGGTCTTATCTCGCCTTCGATAAGTCCAAGCCCCTCGTGCTCGCCGTATTCAAAGCTTTTCTCAAGAAGGAGCTGCATACCAAGGCAGATGCCAAGAAGCGGCTTGCCATTTTTTGCTTCTTCGATAATAACCTTATCAAGTCCGCTTTCTCTCAGCTTTGCCGCCGCATCTCCAAATGCACCAACTCCCGGCAGGATTATTTTATCGGCACTTCTGATAACAGAGGCATCTCCGCTGACAACAGCGTCAGCTCCGGCGGCACGAAGAGAGCAGAGGAGAGAAAAGAGATTTCCCACCCCATAGTCAACAACGACAACCATCAGAGAACTCCTTTCGTTGAGGGGATCTCGTCGGGAAAATCGGAATCAAGAGATACCGCTGCTGAAAGAGCTCTTGCGACCGCTTTAAAAGCACCCTCTATTATGTGATGAGAATTTTTGCCCGCGTTTTGAACGATGTGAAGGGTTATGCCCGAGTTTCGGACAAATGCCTGCCAAAACTCTTCGCAGAGCTCGGCATCAAAATCACCCACCTTTGGTGTGGGTATATCAAGACCATAGCAAAGACAGCTTCTGCCCGAGATATCTATGGCGGCGGTTATAAGAGCCTCATCCATAGGGAGAGTTACCGTTCCATAGCGGCAGATGCCCTTTTTGTTTCCCAAAGCTTCGAGAAAAGCCGAGCCAAGACAAATGCCGATATCCTCTGCTGTGTGGTGATAATCCACCTCTGTGTCACCATCGCATTGAAGACAGATGTCAAATCTGCCGTGGCGGGCGAAAAGTGTGAGCATATGATCAAGAAAGCCGCAGCCGCAGCTTATTTTGCTCTTTCCGACACCGTCAAGATTTATTGTCAGCTCTATATCGGTTTCCGCTGTTTTGCGTTCAATTTTTGCTTCTCTCATATTATTTTTCCTCCAGAATTTCGCGTATGGCACAAACAAGAGTTTTCATTTGCTCATATGTACCAATAGTTATGCGGTTAAAATTAGATATTTTCTCGTCACCGAAATGGCGGACAAGGATTCCTTTTTCACGAAGAGCGGCATATAGATATCCGCCCTCCAGCCTATCAGAGCTTGCAAAAACAAAATTTGTTTTTGATGGGAGAACCCTGAAGCCCAGCTTTGTAAGCTCCTTCGTTAGAAAATTGCGGTTTTCCATAATTGTTTTGCAATTTTCTGCGGTATAAGCTTCATCGAGAATTTGACCTAAGCCTGCGGCCATAGTCATTGAATTGATGTTATAAGGATTTGTTGAATACTTTATAGTTTTGAGGTCGGCAATGATGGCTTTTGAGCCTATTCCGAAGCCAAGTCTTGCGCCGGCCATGCTTCTTGATTTGGAAAATGTTTGTGTAACCAACAAATTATCATATTTTTTAGTGAGAGGAATACAGCTTTCACCGCCAAAATCCACATATGCCTCGTCAA
>JAZUQN010000160.1:0-2825 GCA_045605745.1 Eubacteriales bacterium | reverse complement strand
CACTCTTTATTCCAAGCGCAGCCGCAGGTCCCAAAAGCATACCCCCAATGCCAAAAAGCTTAAAGCCGGCATACATTGAAATAAGCGTCAAAAGAGGATGTATTCCAAGACTGCCACCAACAATTTTGGGTTCTGAAATCTGCCTGATTATCGTTACACATCCATAAATTATTAAAAGTCCAAAGCCTAGATAATAGTTTTCAGCAAACAGGAGAATCACCGCCCAAGGAATCAAGACACTTCCAACGCCAAGAACCGGAAGAATATCAATAACAGCTATAATTGCCGCCAAAAGCAAGGCATAATCGAGCTTTAAAATACTAAATCCAATAAAAAGCTCGCCAAATGTTATAAGCAAAATCAAAACATATGCGCGCAAATATTTAAAAGCCGTGCCAAGAACTCTTTTTTTCAGAGGTGTCAGCTTTTTTGCAGCATTTTTAGGAAGTATAGCTCTTATTCCGGAATGAATCCTGCCAAGATCAATGCAAAAATAAAAACCGGAAATAAGAGTTACAACTATAAACAACATAATGGAAGGAAATGCTTTTATGATCGCGCCAAACCAAACCGGAAGTTTGGTTGTGAGGCCGGTTACAAAATCCGAGATAACATCTCCGGCAAAAGCATCGATCCTTTCTCTAAGTCCTATAAATTCTTCCTTTTGCATCAGCTCGTTTAAAAACGGGATGTGCTCTGTCATACTCTCCGCAAAATCGAGAGCACTGTCAATCATTCCGCCAAGATCAAGCTCCCCACTGGCAAGTCTCTCCATAAGTCTTTCAAGTTCATATATGAGCCTGTCAAAAGCAAGAGCAAGTAAAGACACCACCGCTCCTATAAGCAAAAGAAATAAAATAACCGAAATTATCTTTCCTCTTTTTTCGTTTTTCCCCGCCAATCTTTTGGCAACCGGGACTATTGCAAGTGCAACAGCCCACCCAATTAAAAAAGGAAGTATTATTGACAGACCGTATTTTATAAAAAGATATACACTCCCAACAGCAAAGGCGGCACATATAAGTATCGCCGCTGTGCCTACAGCCCTCTTTTCAAAAACTTCGTATTTCAAACCATCCCCTCCAAATAAATTATACGCAAGGATATTTCTTTTTTTTCAAGTAAATCAAAAAAACTGTTCAGAATTAAGTTTGTGATTGACAAGTGCTTACGAATATGATAGAATTAGGTGATATTTTGTCAAAATTCGTTATATTGCACTAAGTTCTCCTACTTATTTTTTAACAACAGCAAAAGGAGCATCAGAATTGAGTTTAAGACGATCAATAATTATATTAATTTTAGCTATAGCTTCTGCATTCCTTTTTTCCTGCAACGATGCAGCTCACGTTCAAGGGGAACCTGCAGATCTATCCTCCGATACACTGCCAAAGGACTCGGATCCGGATATCACAACAGAATATTTACCGCCGGAAACCGAGCCGCCCTATGATTTTCCAACCGACCCTGCTCTTTATGAAGCGATCCCGGAAGAAGAATATGGGCTTAGCATAAACGAGGATAAGCGGTCAGCTCCATTTGAGCTTAAAGGCACGCTTCGCTCTGCAACAGGAACATCTCTTAACCTTATGGTTGAGTGGAAAGCGGTTCGTGAAGAGGGCGATGATTTTGCCACTGTAAACCTCGACATTGCCATTGAGCACAAATCTCTTGTTTCGCAAAATTTTATTGGCAGCTTTTTCATAAACGGCACCGAATATGTCTTTATGTCTCCATTCTATGAATATAACTCCTCTGTTCTTACCCGAGAGTGGCTCTGTCCCGTGTCTCTGGAGGTTCCCTGCGGCTACGGTGAGGAAACAGTGATTGATATTTCTGCAAATTGGACTTTTAATGGTAACTACGAGAAAAGAAAAATAGATGGTATCAAGCTCGAAGCAAAGCTTCCCATCGGTGAAAAATATGCTGCGCTTAAAACAAAAGTCTCCTATGATGTTGAAAATATTTTACAGCGTCCGGAGCTTCCCGAGGGATGTGAAGTTACATCACTTGCAATAATTTTAAAATACCTTGGATTTGACATTTCCCATACATATCTTGCAGATAACTATCTCCAGCAGGGTCCTGTAGGAAAAACAAGCTATTATGAGATGAATATAGGGAATCCCCGCGAGGAGGGTAAATCTTGGGGATGCTATTCACCTGTTATAGTTAAGACCGCCAACAAATATCTTGCGTCAATGAAAAGCTATTACAGAGCCTATAATTACACCGGATATGACATAAACGAGCTCTATTATCAGGTTTCAATGGGACATCCGGCAATTGTTTGGATAACCATGAATTTTGAAGAGCCATATGTTAAAAGCCCATGGAATGTAAACGGAGAAAGATTATACTGGAAATATCCCTTGCACTGCGTTGTTATCAGCGGCTATGATTTTCAAAAGGACACTGTAACCATAACAGATCCACTAAAGAAAAATCCTGTCACCATTGACAGAAAAACCTTTGAGCTGAGATGGCAACAGATGGAATCACAGGCAGTGGTTATAAAAATGAGCCGTGAAAAAAGCGAATGATATTATTAAAAATGAGGTGCTGAACAAATGTTCAGCACCTCATTTTTCCAAAAACAAAGAACTGTCGCAAATTGCGACAGCTCTATTGTCAGTATAATATTTAATTACTTATACTTGCGCTTTCTTGCAGCCTCGGACTTCTTCTTACGCTTAACACTAGGCTTTTCATAGTGTTCTCTTTTGCGAAGCTCGGTGAGGACGCCGGATCTTGCGCACTGACGCTTAAAACGACGAAGCGCACTGTCAAGTGTTTCGCCATCTTTAACTCTGATTTCTGCCATT
>JAZUQN010000159.1:0-3578 GCA_045605745.1 Eubacteriales bacterium | reverse complement strand
CTTTTGCGGCGAGTCTTGACGGTTTGCTTGCAAACGGCGGTGTTTAGCCGCCGAGGCAAACTCGCAGCGAGCTTGCTCGCTGACCTTTTGGGGCATGCCAAAGGAAGTGCCATGCGGCATGAGCAAAAAAGAAGAAATGATGCTTAACTCATGCGCTTGTCCGCTTTTTCTTTGTCGAAACAGGCGCAAAGAAAAAGCACGATGCGTGAAGTTTATTGATTTGGTGAATTTCTCATTGCATCGTTTGACATATTTTCAGAGAAAATATGTCCGTTTATTTATCAAAATCCTTCGGCAAAAAGAAAGCGCCGCTCGGGACATTTCGCCTCTGCGGAGGCGCCCGGCGATGTCGCCGGCACCCAAAAACTTCCCCAAAAGTTTTATCAAAACTTTAACAGCATAGTCACCACAGCAGCTCGATAAACTCCTGTTTAAAAAATATTATCAATCCACATAAACCTTGACATATCTCGAAAAATGTTATAAAATAAACGAGAGCTATCACCAAACGGCAACAGCTCTCGTTTATTATCCCATTTTATCTGTCATCTTACCGCCGCCGAGAATGTGGAAATGCAGATGCTTTACGCTTTGGCAAGCATCATCACCGCAATTGGTGATAACACGGTAACCGCCATCAAGTCCTTCCGCCTTTGCAATCTGAGGTACAGCCTCAAAAATCTTTGCGGCATAAATGCTGTTTTCAGCATCTATCTCGTCTGTCGATGCCATATGAGTCTTTGGAACAACGATAATATGAACCGGCATCTGAGGAGCTATATCCCTAAAAGCATACACATATTCGTTTTCAAAAACCTTGGTAGAGGGAATCTCCCCCTCAATTATTTTGCAAAATAAGCAATCCATTTTTTTACCTCCGAATTTTTATAAGGAATTTAAATATGAATAAAATTATCGACACCCAATATGATATCTGGGAATATCTTAAAAATTGCGACAAAAAGATAGTTATGTACGGCATGGGGAACGGCGCCGACAAAATACTTTCCATATGCGCAAAAAAAGGAATAGAAATAAGCGACTTTTTCGCCAGTGACGGCTTTGTGCGCGGACACTCATTCCACGGAAAAACCGTTTTAACCTATAATGAAATAAAAGAAAAATATTCAAGCTTTGTTGTTCTTCTTTCTTTTGCAACCTCCCTGCCCGAGGTTATGTCAAAAATCGATGCCATTGCAACCGAAACAGAGCTTCTCGTGCCCGATGTTCCTGTTTTCGGCGAAACACTTTTCGACATGACTTTTTTTAAGACACATTGTGAGGACATTGAGCGCACAATTGAGCTTTTTGAGGACGAGCGTTCTAAGAGCATCTACAAATCGGTTCTAAATGCAAAGCTTACAGGGAAAATACAGTATCTAAAAGAAAGCGTTTGTCAAAAGGAAGAGGTTTTCCGGGGTATATTGAATCCCGAAAAATACCTTTCATATGCAGACCTTGGAGCGTATAACGGTGACACCATAAGAGAGCTTTCGGAATATGCAAAAAATCTGAAAACAGTATACGCAATAGAGCCTGACAAACGAACATTTAAAAAGCTTTCTACTTATGCAGAGGGTGAAACTCGCTTTAAAGTGAATTGCCACAATTGTGCCGCTTGGGACAAGCGTGAAATACTCTACTTTGACGGAAGTGGAAATCGAAACTCAAACATTTCAGGGCAGAACACAACGCTCAGCGGGAAAAAGCCGATTGAAATAGAGACAAACTCCCTCGACAATATCCTTTCGGGTCAATCTGTTGATTTCATAAAATACGATGTAGAGGGCTCTGAAAAAGAGGCTCTTATGGGTTCAAAAAACACGATACAAAGTCTTTGCCCCGACCTTTTAGTGTCTCTATATCACAGAAGTGAGGATGTTTTCGTACTTCCCCATCTTGTAAAAGAGCTTGGTAACTACAAATTATATCTCAGAAGATTCAACTATTACCCGGCATGGGATCTGAATCTATATGCAATTAAAAATTAAAAGAGCTTTTCGGGATAAACACCATATTCAATAAGCTTTTTAAAATACTGCATAACATATGGCTTGTCTTCTGCATAGGTAACGCCAACCCAAGTATCTCTTGATGGCAAAACCCTTACCTTGGCTTCGCCTTCCCTAACAAGCTCGCCAACAAGCGTTGGCAAAACGTGTTCAGACTTTATATCATCATCCGGAATATTTCTAAGGAACTTCAAAAGAGCCTTCTCGGCTTTTTCAAATATCCTTGGGGTAAAGCACCACATATTCATTGAAACAAGAGATTTTATATTGAGAGCAGTGTCAATGCCGCCGGCAACACCGATGACATCACCGCTCTCAATTTTTTGTATGCTGTAAGTTTCAACAACATCGCATAGCATTCCGCTATTATCCGTACAACATATTCCACGGGTAACTCCGCCGTTATCACTCAGAGTGTTTTCAAGCACAAAGCCTATCATTCCAAGAGACAGCACATCTCCATCATCGTTGTTTGAAACAAGAAAATCATGGGCGGTTTTATATGCTTCTTTACCATAATAATCGTCCGCATTTATAATAAGAAACGGCTCTTTAACTGCATTTCTTGCAGTCCAAAGTGCGTGGGTAGTTCCCCAAGGCTTTTTTCTGCTTGCGGCACAGGGTGGCATATAAGGAAGCTCCTCGGTTGACTGAAAAACATATTCAACCTCGCAAAGCTTTTCAATACGGTTTCCAATCACTTCTTTAAAATCACTTTCGATATCACGCCTAATAATAAAAACCACCTTATCAAAGCCGGCGTCAAGTGCGTCTTTTATAGAATAATCAATTATAATTTCACCGTGGGGGCCAACCGGAGCGATCTGTTTAACTCCGCCACCGAAGCGCGAACCGATTCCTGCAGCAAGTATAACCAAGGATGTTTTCAAATCTCTCACCTTCCTTTTTTAGTATGTTACATTTAGTATACCACAGTTTTATATCAAAGTCAAGAAATTGGTTGGCAGATAGAGGCTTGCTTAACGATATGAAAGTTAAATTTTGATTTATCGGGGAGACATAGGAGAGCACACTGCGAAGTTTTCTGTGGGACAATCGCTTATCACAAACGAAAGCAGTGTGCGTTTCACTGCACCCTTATTGCGCCGGTGCTTTTTGGCGCAAAAAGGAAGAATAGAGTGAGAAACAGCGACATAAGAAAATGCAGGATTGCATTTTCGTGGTAGCGTTGGCTACATAAAGGAAGGAAGTCCTTAGAGGGAAACACCGTTTCCCTCTAAGTGTCTTTTGCGGCGGGTCTTGACGGTTTGCTTGCAAACGACGGTGTTTAGCCGCCGAGGCAAACTCGCAGCGAGCTTGCTCGCTGACTTTTGGGGGTATGCCAAAGTAAGTGCCATGCAGCACGAGCAACCGGAGGGGAAACTAATTTCTTTGGTTACTTAAAATGATAAGATATCCTTCGTTGCTTTGTTTCCTCAGAATGACATAAGAAGGTTTACGCCTCTGCGTAGGCGGTAGTCTCTTTGGACCTTTAGTGTCAAAGAAAAGGGGACAAACGATTATGATAAATAATTATTTCTTTTTTTTGCTCATGCCGCAAAGTCG
>JAZUQN010000158.1:0-47361 GCA_045605745.1 Eubacteriales bacterium | reverse complement strand
GCCCGATTAACGTGGGGTGAACCCACCTTTATAGTTTCTATGATCAAACAGAGTATTTTTTGCTGTATGCCTTATATTCTCGGTCATATTCCTCGCTGTCTCTGCGAAATTCACGCAGGGATTCATGAAGATCAAGATTTCCGTGGAGGGTGTCAACCACGCAACCTGCAATATTTGAGCAGTGGTCTGATGTTCTTTCAAGATTAGTCAAAAGATCTGACCAAACAAAGCCTGCCTCTATTGTGCAATCGCCCATCTGCATTCTGCGAATGTGATTTAAGCGAAGCTTTTCTTTAAGATTATCTATGACCTGCTCAAGCGGTTCAACCTTTGCTGCCGCCTCCATATCGTTATCGACAAAGGATTTAAGGGAGAGATCAAGAATTTCATTTACCGCATCCGAAAGAATCTTCAGCTCCTTCTTTGCGTCATCCGAAAATGCAAAATCTTTTTCCATCAGCTCCTCGGCAGATTCAACAACATTTACGCTATGGTCCGAAATTCTTTCAAAATCCCCTATAACTCTAAGCAGCTTTGCCGCCTCGGCACTGTCGGTGTCTCCAATCTGCAAGCTGCTGAGCTTAACAAGATAGGTTCCGAGAACATCCTCATAATTATCACTCTCGTCCTCAGCTTCTCTAACCTTTTCGGCAAGTGCGGGGGTGTAATCTGTAAGTGCAGTGAGTGAATCCTTTAAAGCCTTGGTAGCAACCTCTGCCATCTGCGCAGTCAGTACTCGGCAACGCTCAAGCGCAACTGCCGGTGTGGTGAGAAGACGCTCGTCAAGTATAGCTTGCTTTTCCTCGGGCTTATTTTTGGAGTCCGGCACGATTTTGTTTGCCAGCTTTTCAAGAAGCGAGGATAACGGCAAGAGCAGGATAGTGCAAAGAATATTAAATATAGAGTGGCAGACTGCAATGCCGGCAGCAGTTGCATTTTCACTGAGAATTGTGGGATTGACGATTGCTTGAATTATTCCAAAAACAGCGAGCCACACAACAGTTCCGATAACATTGAAGGAAAGATGAACCACAGCCGCACGCTTAGCATTTTTATTTGCTCCTATAGAAGAAAGCATTGCTGTTACACAGGTACCGATATTCTGACCCATAATGATCGGAATTGCGGCGCCGTATGGCACAAGACCCGAAAGTGCAAGAGCCTGAAGAATACCCACAGATGCAGAGCTTGACTGAATAATTGCTGTGAGCAAGGCACCTGCAATCATACCGAGCACAGGATTTGTAAACATGGTGAAGAAGCTTGTGAAGGCGGGTACATCCTTAAGGCCGCTAACCGCTGCAGACATTGTATCCATGCCGAACATAAGGGTTGCAAAGCCCAACAAGATCATTCCAACATCCTTCTTTTTACTGCTCTTGCAGAACATGAAGAATACTATACCGATAAGTGCAAGAATAGGCGTAAAAGAGGTTGGCTTTAGAAGTGTTATAAATAGGTTATCTCCTGAAATTCCGCCAAGGCTGAGAATCCAAGCGGTAACGGTTGTACCTACATTTGCGCCCATTATTACATTTATCGCTTGCTTTAGAGACATAAGGCCCGAGTTAACAAAGCCCACCACCATTACGGTTGTTGCAGATGAGCTTTGGATAACAGCGGTAACGCCAAGTCCTGTCAGAAAACCTGCAAGCTTTCCGGATGTAAGCTTTCCAAGGATAGCACTAAGCTTTGCACCTGCGCGTCGCTCAAGTGCCTGTCCCATTATAGTCATACCAAAGAGGAAAAGGCTAAGGCCTCCTATGAGAGATAATGCGTCAAAAATTGTCATACATTTTGTTCCTTTACAATAAATTTGTCGGGTATATCATACCAAATCAAGGTAAAATATAAAATCAAGGTTTTGTAAAATCTATGTAAATTCACAAAATTTGTCGAAAAACAGATTATGACATATTTTTTAGTCTGTCAAGAAAATTTTGAAGTATAATTTGAGCCGAAAGTGTATCGATAACGGTTTTTCGCTTGGCACCTCTGGTGTTCGTTTCGTTAAGAAAGCGTGATGCCGCCATTGTGGTCATGCGCTCGTCGATCATTGCGCAGGGAAGAGAGGTAAGCTCTGAGACTCTTTCGGCAAAATCTCTGCATCGCTCAGCTCTTGGTCCTTCACTGCCGTTCATATTGATAGGACAGCCCACAACAATTGCACTTGCACCTTTCTCCTTAGCAATTTCTGCAATTTTTTCTGCTGTTTTACCTATGCCGCCAACCTTGACATAGCCTATTCCCGAAGCCAAAAAACGGCTTGCATCCGAAATTGCAACTCCTGTTCTCACCTCGCCAAAGTCAATGCCGATTATGCGTCCGTTTGTATTTTTTATCTCATCTATGGTTGTTATACTCATTTTTTATTCTCCAAAATATATTTTTTTGCAAGGGATATCAGTGTTTCCTTTTTGTTAAGCTCCGGATTTATCGTAGCTTCGGCAAGCAAAAAGGTTAGTATTTCTCCTGTCATCCTTCCTTCAGACCCTAATTTGATTATATCGCTACCTGTGATGCAGAGCTGTGAGATATTTCTGGGAAAATTTTCACCCTCGGCAACTTTGAGAAGATTTATAGTTTCTTTTGCATTTTCGTTTTTTGCATTTGCAATATCAAGTGCATCCAAGGCGTGCTCGCCGTATTTTTGCAGATATTGACGTGCCTCTATAGCGTTTTTAATGTGATTTGTCTCAAAATATTTCAAGGCGGAGAGCGTTTGCTTGATACCGATTTTCTCGGCATTGCTCATTTTAAGAGAATTGATGGCAACAAGTGCGGCTTCAGATGGGAATTTTTCAAATAGGCAAGCAAAACGGACAGATGATTTTTTTGGCAGATGCTCAAGAATTTCGTATCTTGGGCTAAGCTTTTCGGAATAGTCTTTAAAAATACATTCAAGAATACCTGCGGATATGATCTCTTTCATAGCATTTGCGGCAAAATCTCCCATAAGTGTGCGATAAAGCTCGGAATATATCCTCTCTCTTGAAATTGCAAGCAGACCTTGACGGCAGTTTTTTGCTGCTACCAGTGTATCCGTTTCAATACAAAATCCGTGCTCTGATGAAAACCTAAATGCGCGCAGTATTCTGAGAGCATCCTCAGTAAATCTTTTTTCTGCGTTTCCAACAGCTCGCAAGGTTTTCTTTTCAAGATCATCCATTCCACCAAAGAGATCTACGATTCCAGTGATCGGATTATATGCCATGGCGTTGACTGTAAAATCCCTTCTTGCAAGATCTTCGCTGAGACTTCTTGTAAAGGAAACGGAATCCGGATGGCGAGAATCGGAATATTGGCCGTCTATTCTAAAGGTTGTTATTTCAAGGGGGAGATTATTTATAATAACGGTAACTGTTCCGTGCTTAAGACCGGTTTCTATAACATGATAGCCTTGAGCGGCAAAGATGTCTGCTGTTTCGCTGGGCAATGCAGAGGTGGTCATATCCCAATCGTTTGGGAGCTTTCCCATAAGGGTGTTTCTAAGGCAGCCACCGACGATATAGGCTTCAAATTTATTCAATGAGAGGAGATCTAAGGCAAGTTGAACATCCTTTGGCAATGTCAAAATATCACCCACTTTCACATATATGATACCTTAAAAAAGGATTTTTTTCAAGAGAAATTTATTATAAAGGGAAAAAGGTCATAACTTGTGTTAAAATGGTTGATTGGATGTGGTGGATTTTGATTTATCGGGTACATATAATAGCACACTGCTCTCGTCTGTGATAGCCGATTGTCCCACAGAAATTTCGCAGTGTGCTTTTGTTTGTGAAAACACTCCCCCATAAACTCCTGTTTTAAATAACAAAGTGCCGAGCCGTTTTGTTGGGCTCAGCACTTTGTTTTTACATTGATTTTGGAAATTTTAATGTAATTGTTGTTCCTTCTCCAAAAACACTCTGCATTTCTATTTTCGCTCCGTGCAAGCGTGCAGAATGCTTGACGATAGAAAGACCAAGACCTGTTCCTCCAACCTCTTTCGAGTGGCTTTTATCAACTCTGTAAAAACGCTCAAAAACTCTTGTTTGATGCTCGCTTGGAATACCTATTCCCGTGTCTGATACGCTCAGAACAACCGAGCCGTCCTCATTTTTTACAGAGACGCATACCTTTCCGTTTTCACGGTTATATTTTATGGCGTTGTCGCAAAGATTGAGTATTATACCGCCAAGCAGCTGTGGAATACCTCTCAGCTTTGCACTTTCTCCGTTTATCTCCAAGGTAACCTTTGCCGCTTTTGCCTCATTTTCAAGGCTGCTTACGGTTGCTCCTGCAAGCTCAAGAAGGTCAACATCCGCCCTTTGCATATTGACCGCTCCCTCATCAAGCCTTGAAAGATTCATAATGTCATCGATAAGGCGCACCATTCTTTTAGCTTCAGAATAGATTTGTCCCGAAAACTGTTCAGCATCCTCAGGCTTGACCATGCCGCTTTGCAGAAGCTCGGCACAGCCAAGAATCGAGTGGAGCGGTGTTTTAAGCTCATGGGAGACATTTGCAGTGAATTCTTTTCGTATCTGCTCAGAGCGTTCTCTGTCGGTGGCATCGAAAATAAGCAGCACATACCCACTGAATTTACCGTCTGATACGATTGAACTGATTTTTATCTGGTATTCGAGATTGTTGAAATCGGTGAGCTTTTCGATATGCTCGCCGCCCTTAGCACGGTCAAAAAGCTCCTCGCCAACCAGCTGATGTGCAACCCTTCTTATATCGCTTCCAACACAGTTTGTGCCTGTTTGAAGCAGCTCCATTGCTTTTCGGTTAAGGCTTGTTATTATGAAATTCTCGTCAAGCATTACAAGTCCTTCATTCATTCTATCCGAGGCAATATTGAGACTGTCCTTTGATAGCTTCAGCTTTTCTAAGGCTTCCCTTAGCGATTTTTTATATGCTAAGGCAAACGAAAGGGATACGGTGATTACGATGAATAAAAGAAATATAGCAAGAAAATATGGCATTGCAAGATATCCTCCGTATTTTTCTGAAATGATATCGCTAAAATCACTGCACGGGAAATAAAATAAACAAAATTGAAATACTTTTTAGATCAATAATCTCAAATCTTTTTATCTAATCGATAGCCGACTCCACGCACGGTTTCGATATAGTCACTGCATGAGCCTAGCTTTTCTCTAAGGGTTCCGATATGTACATCAACAGTTCTGGTTTCTCCCATAAAATCCACTCCCCAAACAGAGGAGAGCAGCTGATCTCTTGTATAAACTCTTCCCGGGTTCTGCATAAACAAACGAAGAAGCTCAAATTCCTTAAAGGTGAGCTGAACACGCTCGCCATCGGCTTTGACGGTATACTGTTCAAGATCAAGCTCAAGGTTGCCTTGGCATAGAAGCTTTTTTTGTTGCTGTGAGCTTTTTGGTCTTGATCTGCGCAAAACCGCTTTAACTCTCGAAACCATTTCCATCATGCCAAATGGCTTAGCAAGGTAGTCATCTGCACCCATATCAAGTCCACAGACCTTGTCATATTCGGTGCCCTTGGCGGTTGCCATTATAATCGGAATGTCCGCTGTTGCAGTATTTGAACGAAGCTTTGATAGTATTGAAATTCCGTCCTCTCCGGGGAGCATTATGTCCAGCATTATCAGCTCCGGAGTATCATTTTGAAGCGCCAAATACAGTGCCGAGCTGTCTGAAAAGCCATCGGCTTCAAATCCTGCCACCCTGAGAGTATATATCATCATATTTCTGATGCCATTGTCATCCTCAACACAAAAAATCATATCATTCTCCTATTCTCCATGATTTTTAAGTTTATTCAATTATACAACAGAATTCCCGATTTTTCAAGAGGGGATCATTCATATATAATTTGGGTGTCGATTGGGAGCTTTTTAGCTATCTTAAACCAATGCATATGATATGGATCATCATAGGGCATTGTATATTTGTGAGTTCCGTTTGGCAGGTATTTTTGAATTAAAATGTGATCTCCACCGTTTTCTATAGATTGCTTATATTCGGAGAGGAGCACTGCGTTTTCTTTGTGAAAAGCATAGTTTTGGGAATAGCCTGACAGAAGTGCCATAAGCGAATCACACATAAGTACGGCTAAAATGAGAACGGCAAATACAGCACCATGGCCTCTTGCTTTTTTAACTGTTTTCATTGCTACCGCCAAAATCAGCAATAGAAGCAGAGCACTGCCAACTATAATACCGATCTCGGTCATAAACATAAGCAAAGCGGCAAGAACAAACATAGAAATAGTCGGGCTTTTAGAGTACATCACAAAATGGGAGCAGGGAATTATCAAAAATATTACGGTTACGATAAGAGTTCTTGGTCCCATTTCAGGGGAGATAAGCATTGCGCCCTGCATAGCTGCTCCCATTATAGTGAAAAATGCTACAGAAATATCCTTTGAAACAAAGGATACAGCGAGCGACATAAGCATATCAAGGACGAAGGCGATAAGAGAAGCAATAGCTGCCGCACCTTCAAATCTGCCGAGATGCGCAAGGCAGATCAGAAAAACTGCACTGATTGCATTGACGGATGTAACCGTCCATCTTATAACGAGTTTTTTTATCTTCAAAGCATAGACGGCAGATGCACCGAAGAAGATTACAAGGGCTCGGACAGAGCCTGATTTTTTGAAAATAAGGGATAAAATTCTTTGTATGTTATTAAAAATTCTCTCAAAAAACGGCAGGGAGTAAAAGTCTGCATAATATGTGGTTCTGACCGCGTTGCCCGGCGCGGCAAAAAGCGAGACAAAGCCAACGATGCCAAGTGATATAGCAATATAGAAACAAATGCCCGGCTTTTTTTTGGCCATCAGCATTCTTGCACCGTAGAAAATGAGGATGCAGAGTGAGGCAAAGGCATTTTGCTCTGTTGTGGCACAGGCAAAAAGTGCGAGGGGGATAATATAGAGAGGGAAGTTTTCCCTTATAAAAGCGCGCTCTGTGAAATAGAATAGCAGAAGCGTCATAAGAATAGGGAAAACATAGTTTAAAAACCCTGTTGCCCAATAAAGTGTTTGATGGGCGATCAGAATGCTGATAAATGATATTGAGATACATGAAATTATCAGAGAAATTTTGAACTCCGCCGTTTTTATACCATTTTTATAGGCGGCGGAGGCTATGAGTGCGCATAAAAGTGCAATAAGCGGAATGCATATTGCGGCAAAAATTTTCCATGCAGTTATAGTGCCTCCAAAAAGGAGGATTTCATCAAGAAGATGAACAAAGGCTCTGCCGTTTGTGTTCATCCAGTGATACACATTTTCGGATATAAAATGCTCAGCGCCCTCGTAAAAAAAGGTGGTATAATAGTAGTCGTCACCAAATAACACTATCTTGTCTATTATGAGGCATTGGAAGATGGAAAACACACCGAAAATAATAAGGTGTAGATTATTTTTCAGTTTTGAGAACAGTGCCATTGCTTTCTCCTTTCTTTTAAACGAGGGTCAAAAATTTGGGCTGCGGCAGAATTATGCTACAGCCCAATAGATTTGATTAATTTTTCTTTGAATAGTTTTTTATTGCCCTTATATCCGAGCCCGAAAGAGATTTTTCTTCTATGGGCATAAGCGCATCATAGATGCAAAGTGCATCATATGGGGGATGGGAATAATCTGCGTCTTCTATATAGTAGATATCAACAAACATTCCAACGGCATCTTCGTATGTAATACCGTCAAAAATAAATTTGCGGTAGCTATATAGGGTTTTATATGCAGATTTTGCCTCTCCCGAGGGATGAAAACGCTGTTCTGAAAGGGTGGATTTATCTGTGTTATCATTTGGATTATCAGGAGTAAGATCGGTTGTTTTAACTATAGTTATATCAAAAAGCTCATTCTTTCTGTCCGGTACTGTGCTAAGCGCATAGTCATTTTTAAGATGCTTTAGGGTGCTGTTATTATATCTGACCGTTATCTGTATCTGCTTTGCTTCGGGAATGAAGACACAGTCGGTGACAGAGAATTTGCCGCTTGAGCTTATCGTTCTTTGCTCCTGCACATGAATCTTTAAATTCTTACCATGCTGCTCATAAGCAGCCACGGTATGCTCATTTGCAAGAATCGGCTTTATAGATGAGGGATCCCCTGAAAATAGCACACGCCAAAGCACAATGGCATTGACAATGACAACAACCAGATAAATGAGTGCCTTAAAGCTTTTTGAAATTATTTTTCCGGTTTTCGACATTTGTTAACCACCCACCACTTGATATATACTTATTATTTAACTCCGAAAAGTATCTTGCCATAAGAGGGGTATGGCCAAAGCTCTGTTGACACAAGGGTTTCAAGCTTATCTATAGCTCCTCTGAGCTCCTCCATTATGGGCAGAACGCTGTCTCGGTAAGCTTCTGCTCTCTCTTTTGGACATTTTATGCTCTTTGCCTCGCCATTTGCGCCCTCCAGCATTTTGATGAGGTTGAAGGATTTTGCAGAAAGCTCTGTGATCTCTGCAACGGTTTCCTCTTCAAAGGAAAGATCGGCGCCCCCGATAAAGCTTTTAACACTCTCGGCAGTTTCGGAAAGCTGACGAATGTATTTTGCACAGGCAGGAAGAATGTCACTGCGAACCATATCGACCATTGTTCTTGCCTCAATATTAAGCACTTTTGTATATCTTTCAAGATGAATTGCATGGCGTGCACGAAGCTCTGTCTCGCTAAACACTTTGTTTTCGATAAACAGCTTCACATTTTTCTCGTCCAGATAGTGATCGAGAGCATCGGGAGTTGTTTTAAGATTTGAAAGTCCGCGCTTTTCAGCTTCAAGAGGCCAAGATCCGTCATAGCCGTTGCCGTTAAACAGGATGCGCTTGTGTTCTTTAACCGTTCTCTTTATAAGCTCGTGAAGAACGGTGTTGAAGTCTATTGCGCCTTCCAGCTCATCGGCAAATTTTTTGAGAACCTCTGCAACTGCAGTGTTCAGCACTATATTTGCATCAGCAATAGAAGCGGATGCACCAAGCATTCTGAATTCAAATTTATTTCCTGTAAATGCGAAAGGTGATGTGCGATTTCTATCAGATGAAGCCTTGGGAAATTTAGGCAGGACATGAACACCTATCTTCATCATTTCCCTATCCTTTGTACCAATGCTACCTTCGTTTTCAATAGCATCAAGAACTGCAGATATTTCATCTCCAAGGAACATGGAAACAACAGCCGGAGGAGCCTCCGCTGCACCAAGACGGTGGTCGTTTCCGGCAGAAGCAACAGAAATTCTTAGTAGCTCCTGATAATCGTCAACAGCCTTTATAACTGCAGTGAGAAACAGTAGAAACTGTGCATTTTCAAAGGGGGTGTCTCCCGGCTCAAGCAGATTTGCGCCGCTGTCGGTTGAAAGCGACCAGTTGTTGTGCTTTCCGCTTCCCGCAATGCCTTTAAAGGGCTTTTCGTGAAGCAGGCAAACCATGCCGTGCTTTCTTGCAATCTTTTGCATAAGCTCCATTATGAGCTGATTGTTATCGGCACCGATGTTTGTTGTTGCAAAAATTGGAGCAAGCTCGTGCTGGCAAGGTGCGCCCTCGTTATGCTCTGTTTTGGCCGGCACTCCAACCTTCCAAAGCTCTTCATCAAGCTCTGCCATAAAATCCTTAACTCTTGGTTTTATTATGCCGAAATAATGATCGTCAAGCTCCTGACCTTTTGGTGCCTTCGCACCAAAAAGGGTTCTACCCGTGTAAACAAGGTCGGGGCGATTATGAAATGCCTCGGAATCGATAAGGAAATATTCCTGCTCTGCGCCAACTGTTGATCTGACGGCGGTAACACTGTCGTTTCCGAAAAGGCGAAGAATTCGGAGAGCCTCTCTGTTAAGTGCCTCCATTGAACGAAGAAGAGGCGTTTTACCGTCAAGAGCTTCGCCGCCGAAAGAGCAGAATGCGGTTGGTATGTAAAGGGTGTTGTCCTTAACAAAGGCATAGGATGTGGGGTCCCAAGCGGTATAGCCTCTTGCCTCAAAGGTTGCACGAAGCCCGCCGGAAGGGAATGACGAAGCGTCAGATTCACCGCTTACCAGCTCTTTGCCGGTAAATTCCATTATGATCCTGCCATCGCCCGCAAGCTCGATAAAGCTATCGTGCTTTTCTGCGGTAACGCCGGTCATTGGCTGAAACCAATGGGTGAAATGTGTTGCACCTCTTTCGATTGCCCAATCCTTCATTGCGTTTGCGACAACATTGGCAGTTTCGATATCGAGTCTTTTTCCCTTGCGCAAGGTTGCCTGCATCTTCTTATACATTTCCTTTGGCAGTTTTTCACGCATAACGGTTTCGTTGAAAACCATAGATCCGAACATTTCGGTTACTTTGCTCATTTTATATCTCCTTAAAAGGTTAAAGTGTCGCAGAAAAGAGAGATTTCCGCGACACTTCAGTCTGCTTTATAGAATTATACTATACCTTGTCCGATTTGTCAAGGGTTTTGTTAAAATTAAGTATACGAGAAGGTCTCGGATCATCTGATCCCATAATTTTCGATGACAAAGTCCATATCCTTGTCGCCTCTGCCCGAAAGATTGATGAGGATAGAGCCGTGCTCCATTGTTTTTGCAAGCTTCATTCCGTATGCAACGGCGTGGGAACTTTCGATAGCAGGGATAATACCTTCAAGGCGAGCAAGCCTGAAGAATGCGTCGATGGTTTCCTCATCGTCGATAACGTCATATTTAACTCTGCCGATCTCCTGGAGAAATGCGTGCTCGGGGCCTGAGGATGGATAGTCAAGACCGCTGGCAACGGAATATACCGGTGCAGGCTCGCCGTTTTCATCCTTAAGCATAATGCTGTTGAAGCCGTGCATTATTCCTTCTGTGCCGTATTTAAGGCTTGCGGCATGATCACCGAGCTTCGGACCTCTGCCAAGAGGCTCTATGCCGTATATATCAACGGGATCATTCAAAAATCCTGCGAAAAGCCCTGCTGCATTCGATCCTCCGCCAACACAGGCAACTATAGCAGAAGGCAGATGACCTGTCATTTCAATGAACTGCTCTTTTGCTTCGATTCCGACTACGCTCTGGAAATCTCTGACCATCATCGGGAATGGATGCGGACCGAGAACGCTTCCGATGCAATAGATAGATTCTTTATATTCCTTGCTGTATGCATCAAATGCTGCATCAACCGCTTCTTTGAGAGTTTTCAGACCGTGAGTCACCTCGATAACATTTGCACCGAGAATTTTCATTCTTGCAACATTTGGAGCCTGCTTTTTTATGTCAACAGAGCCCATATAAATGTCACATTCAAGGCCGAAATAAGCTGCCGCCGTTGCGAGAGCAACGCCGTGTTGACCTGCGCCTGTCTCGGCAATGACCTTCTTTTTGCCCATATATTTTGCAAGAAGTGCCTCACCCATGCAGTGATTGAGCTTGTGAGCACCCGAATGATTCAGATCCTCTCTCTTTGCATAGAGCTGAACCTTGCCCCCAAGGGCATCCGAAAGTCTTTCAAGGTGGGTGACGGGTGTTGGTCTGCCCTGAAATTCCTTTCTTATTCTGCGAAGCTCTGCAATGAATTTTCTTGATTGGCAGATAGAATAATATGCTTCGGTTATCTCTGCCATTGCGGCCTTTAGCTTTTCATCAACATATACGCCGCCGTATTTGCCGAAATATCCGTTTTTGTCCGGGTAGTTATTAAAATATGTATCAAAATTAACGCCTTTAAACTCCATGATCATTATCCTCCAAAATTCTTGAAAAAGTTGCTTTAGGGTTGCTTTAAAAAGCTCGCCATCGCCTGTCAAGGATCATATCAAAAACCTCCGAAATATAAAATCCCGAGTATCAAAGGATACTCGGGACGAATAATCAAAATCCGCGGTGCCACCCGAACTTAGCTTCAAAAGAAGCTCTCTTTTTGCATACGATCATATGCCTGCTCTTGATAACGGATAGCCGCCGTTGGAGTCTACGCGATAGGAAAGAAAGCCGCTCTCTCCGCACCTCGATCCACCCTCGAAAGTCCATTCACCACAGTGCTTTCACTGCCCTTCCACCGTCGGCAGTTCTCTATGCAAAGCTAAATATGGCTACTATTCTTCCTCATCGGTTTAGTGTAGTATAGCACACAAAAAACTCTTTGTCAATAGTTTTGATAACATTTATTGGCTGCTGTAATTATATCGGCTTTTTTATGTATTTCAAAAGCATAAGCAAAAGAAATAGTGAAAAATGAATTTTTATGCAAATTTGTTGTTTGGATTGTCGAAAATGAGAGAAAGAAATTGTTTAAAATTCACTATAGATGTAAAAGTAAGGAAAATAATGTCCCCAAATGACGATTTTCTATTGACAAATAGTGGAATTGTATGATATAATATTGAATAATAATTGTATGAAACCTTGCTCGTTTTTAAATTTTCAAAAACGAGCGGATTTTATACCATTTTCAGCATATCAAATTTTAGCTCAAACAAACGAAAGGAATCAGTTTAATGAATCACTTTAGAAAAATCGCCTGTTTAATCCTGTTTGCGGCAGTGCTTGTGTGTATGGCACTTCCTATTGCGGCAGAAGCTTCTGATGATGTTGAGGTGGTTTTGCTTTTCGACGTCAGCGGATCGATGGCAAGATATTCGGATCCTCTAACAGAATCGGGAGGCCGTCTTTCTGTTGAGGCGGCGCAGCAGTTTGTTTTCAACTGCTCCCCTCAGACGAATATGTATGTAAAGATCATCCCCTATCATCACGAGATATGCACCGTTCTTGATAAGGTGAATGTCTCCGAGGAGAGCGGCCTTGGCGAATATATGCAGTATATGCAGGATATTCTCCTTGATAAAAATGACAAGGATAATGCTGCAGGCCAAGACCTTGTTCCCGGAATTGCTTGCTGGAATTATGTTTCCTATACCGATATCGGTCTTGCTCTTGACAGCGCAGCCAATGCAATTCTCTCTTCTTCAAATTGCGAGAAGAAGGCGGTTATCCTCTTTACGGACGGAAAGATAGACCTTAAGGAAGGTGCTGCTGCCGAGAAAGCTTCTGAAAACAAAGCCTTTGCAAGTGCCACAAAGCTTAAGGATGCCGGAGTTCAGCTTTATTCTATCGGTCTTGATGCAGGAGGAAAGGGAAATATTGACAAGAGCTTTCTTGCAAAGCTTCACGGCGTTGACAGCGTTGATAAGACTAATAACATAAAGATAATCGAAAATGCAAATCAGATCTCGGATGCTTTTTCGGAGATATATACATACCTCTTTGAGAATACCAAGCTGGATGAGGATAAGGAATCCTTTGCTGTTTCTCCAAGCGAGGTATCAGAGCGTGTTATAAATATTTACGCAAATGCAGTTAAAGAAGCTAATATCAGTCTTTCCAGCGGTGCTCGTCTCAAGACCATAAAGGTTTTGAACCCTGCAGGAAATGTTGTTGCTGATATTGACATTGAGAATCCTACAAAGAACAAAATCGAAAAGGATCTTTGCATTGTAAACTATACAGGCATGGCACATTCTGCAACCGTTAAGCTCCTTGCTCCCGAGGGCGGAGATTGGAAGGTGCTTGTAACAGGTGAGCAAAGCACTGTTATCGAAAGAAAGATATTCCTTTTCGGCCTTGCTGTTCGTGATAACATTCCTGCAGATGATGTATATGTGGGCAACAAGTTTGGCTTTGAAGCCACACTTTATAATTCCGAAAACAATATCCATCTTGATTCTGTTGGTCTTTATTCTCCTGACGAGGGTGCTTCTTCAAGTGTTATTTATCACTTGGTTGGCGGCGGCAATGAGAAAACCGTTAACGGAACTCTCAATAAAAACGGAAACGGATATGTTTACGAGCTGGATTTTGCTGCTCCCGGTGAATATGTTATAAAGACACTTTTAAAGCATTCTCAGTATGAGATAGTGAGTGAGGCCAACATTAATGTTGTTGGACCTAAGCTTGTTGTTTCTGCTGTGAACGACCCCGATGTTGAGGGTGACCCTGATGTTTCTCTCAAATTCGTTGACCCTGTGACAGGCTCGGCTTCTGCTTCGATCCCGGCCTATATCACCTCTCAGAATCTGACACTTGTCGTTTCAAAGGACGGCGCAGAGGTTGAAAAGATCGATATCGATATGGCTCGGTTTGAGGGCGGAGAGTATGTTCAGTCATATATTCCTGCTTCGGTAGGTAAGTATACCTTTAAGGCTAAGGTTGGTCATCTTGATGTTGTCGCTGTTGAGTCTGAGGCCGTTGAGATAGACTTTATCGCTTCTCAGATTCGCATGAACGGAACTCTCAAGAATAAGATAGAGAAGAGTGCGTTCTCCGGCAGCTTTGAAGAGATAATCGATTTTGCAGGTATATTCAGCGATTCTGACGGAGATCCGCTTAGCTATAATGTTAAGCTTGAGGGCGATTCTGCTATCACTGCAAGCATTACAGGTGAAAAGCTTACAATCAAGTCCGGTGATTTCGGTTCAAGTATTATTTCCCTTATTGTGACCGATGGTGACGGCGCAGAGTATGTTTATACAATTAAGGTGTCGGTTAAGTCTCTTGTTCCGGTGCTGGTTACAATAATCGTTGTGGTTTTGGTTCTTGCAGTCCTTGCGGTTCTCGCATTTCTCTTCGTCAACCACAAAAAGATCATTTCCATGGCCTTTAAGATCAAGCTTGAAAAAGTTGACGGTGAATCATATCAGACAACCGAGGTTGTATATGCTATTCCAAGACTTTCCGGCAAGAAAAACTCAAAGCCTGTTATGTCTATGAGACAAATACTCACAACTCCCGGTTACAGTAATCCTCAATACGGAACTATGAATGAAAATGACCTGAGAACCTTTATCGAAAGCTATGCAGATAACATAACCTTAACAGGTATTCCTTTTAAAAAGTCATTTAAGATCATTTCAAAGGATCCCACCAATAAAAAGAAGGCTCCCCGCGTTCATATCTTTAAATCCGGCAATGTCTCTGTGAGAACCTTTGATGGAAACTACACTCTCACATTCGGAAACAGCCACGCATTCCAGCAAACAGAAAGCTATTTTTAATTTAAATATACTTCGGAGGTAATAAGCTATGCCAATGTACTTTAGCGAGAGTTCTCTTAATGAACTCAAAGAACTTGACGTTAATTCTATGGGCGTCATCGAAAAGGAAGGCGGTTTCACAGGCAACCACACTTCCCGTATTCTCGTAATCGGTCTTGGAGGTATGGGTCTTAAGACAACTCTCAGACTTAAGAGAGAGCTTAATGACCGTCTCGGTAAGATCGACCCAGGTTTTCTTAGCGTACTTTCTCTTGATACCGACAAGGAGGATCGTGAAAAGGCTATCAAGTCCGGTCTTCTGACAACAACCGAAATTCCTTTGCTCGATAACAGTGCTGTTGGAAGCATTCTTGCTGCAAAGAATGAATTTCGTCCTAAGCCCATCGGTTCTATTATTCCCGAGGGCTTTACACAGGCACTTACAGGTATCGGTGCGAACCAGGTTAGACTTGCAGGCCGTCTCACAGTTATGGATCTTAACCTCTTCGGAGACATCTATAACTCTATAAGAAACGCAATCTCCCACCTTAAGGACTTCAGCACAACAACTCTCGATGTACACGTTGTTGCAGGTATCGGCGGCGGTAGCGGAAGTGGTCTTGTTATCGACGTTCCTTATATCGTTAGAGCAGTTGTCAGAGATCTGGGTATCCCCGGAAATAAGCTCCGTCTGTTCGGTCATGTATATCTTCCTAACTCCTATAGCGGAATCTCCAATAAGGAAGCTGCTTACAGAAACGGTTATGCGGCACTCAAGGAGATTGACTATTACATGAACCTCAAGACCTCAGGCGAGACATTTGATGCTCTCTATCCGGAACCTGTTGGCGAATTTTCTTCTCAGGATCCTATCTTCACTCAGTGCACACTTGTTGGCGGTAAGATCGCAGGTGCTATCGTTATGACAGATCCTCAAGAAAAGGCTATTTCCGTTTGCGTTGAGGACCTTGTTAACCAGTGTACAAGTGTTAAAGGTAAGATCGACGGCGACAAGAGCGGTTCTATCACCGACTTCTTTACAGCCGGCTCCTTCCATGTAAACACAGCAACAGCTCTCAGCACAGTTATGAAGAATCCCGATGTTCATTTCCCGGAATACGGAAACTACCACTATAACCTTATCGGTGCTTCCTCCATCAAGTTCCCAACAGAGGCTATTATCGAGCAGCTTGTTGGCGAAATGGGCAAGAAGGCAAATGCACTGCTGAAGGCTAACGTTCAGAGCCTGACACAGGCTGATGTTGATGCTTTTGAAAGTGGTCTTATTAAGCCCAGCGATGTTATCGAAACTTGCGCAAGAAGACTTGCTGCCGTTATCGACAACATTCATTCCGATGCTGACACAAGATGGACAAAGGGCTCTATTCTCACAAATGAGCACACAGTTCCCCTTGAGGCAGAGGTTACTAAGGCTATTGAAGCCTTTGATAAAGACAACAGCACTATCGAGCAGATCGTTGCAGAGGCAAACAGAAGAGCAGGTCTTATCTATGCAGATCCTCAGAAGGGTCCATACTATCTCGAAAAGCTTCTTACAACAAATTCTAAGAGCGGCGGAAATGTTCAGGGCTTCTATGAAAAGCTTATCGGCTATGCAGATGCTGCAGTTGCGCTGAAGGCAAGATATGAGCAGACCTTGGCAGAGCATGATCGCCAGAGACTTGAGCTTGCTCAGACTATGCAGAAGCTTGGTAAATTTAACAGCAATCTTGATAGCTTTAAGTCGCTTCTCAAGGATACATTTGTAACAAGATTTAAGATTAGACTTTGCGATTCTCTTATCGCTGAATACTATGTTGACCTTAACAAGGCTCGCGGCGTTGCTTATAGAGTTAAGCTTAGCCTCGACCGTGATTATCTTGGCTGCGTTGATATCTTCTCTAAGATCAACGATATCCTCGCTGAAAATGCTGTTACTGCATCAGCTAAGCTCAGCGAGACTGCAGAAAAGGATCCCACAAGCATCTTTAGTCTTACAGATCCCGAGTTTGATGCACTCAAGAGCTCTGTTATGAACACTGTTTCCTCAAAGATGAGAAGACTTGGCGAAAATGCACCTGCACAGTTTGCTGCTGCTCTTACATATGAGATAATCAACAACCGTGCTGCATGGCAGCTCACCGACAATTGCCCTCCCGGTATGTCAAAGGCTGCTGAGGCATTCCGTAAGTTCATAAAGAATTATGAGCCATTCTCTGATGTGGTCAACAGAAAGATGATCGACTATTTTGATGAGGCTTATGCAGGTCAGACCGATGCATATAAGGAGACAGTTATTCAGAGACTTATCAATGTTATCAATTATAACGCTGCTCCTATGTGCAATGTTTGGGAAACTCCTCACTTTGAGTTTAAGCACGTTGCTCCTCTTTGCTATCAGTATCTCGTTCTTCCCGATGGCTTCAATGCCGAGGCAGACGCTTCCGGCTGGGGTACTAAGTTTAACGATCTGTTTGTTAAGACAGACAACAATAAGAATATTTACTGGAGTCCTGACCAGAACGCTATCTATAGCTACACTCTCTATGCTAAGATGCCTATCTGGATCCATGCAGACCTTATCGAATATGAGGAGCAGTATAATAAGCTGGATATGCCCGGAGTTCATATCAACGAGCACGCTGCAACAAAGCCTGCTATGAAGGATTATCCTGCTCTTATGGTACCCAGTCAGTGGTTCCGCACAAGACAGGGGGCAATCGAATATTCAAACGCTTCCGAAACAAAGCTTATGGATAATGTTAGAGCGGTTGTTAAGTATGCAAAGAGACACGGTATTATCAGTCAGAGCGATGTTGGAACTTGGATAGTTAACCTTATTAAGAACAAGCCCAATGTTTCGGACGGACGCAGCCTTGTAACTATTGATGTGTTTGTTAAGAAGTATATCGAGGATCCTTCAAACACAGATGAAAAGGGCAATATTATGATCGACAAGAACCTCTTTGCTAAGATCAAGGCAAGCTTTGAATGCGAAGAGCGTCATATCATTGGCAGGGTTGGTAATGCAGCTGCAGATGAGGAAACAGCAGTTTGCCTGCTCCGCAACCAGATGAAGCTGCTCCGTGCTCTCGAGGATGAGGTTGAATATTATAAAGAAAACTTCCTCAAGCCCGTTAAGGCTGCTGATGACATTCGTGTTGGTATGTCCACACGCCGTGATCTTGCAAAATATATGCTCTTCGGACTTGTATTTGCTGAGAGAGGCGCATGGAAATATAAGCTTGGCGATACTCCTTATAACATCGTTTCTATGTTTGATGTTCAGGATAATAACAGCATTGCTTGGCAGGTTGAATATATGGAAATGGCTGTTTGCGATGCTATGGTTAAGCTTGAAAGCTATAAGGAGCACAAGGCTCTGCTTGATGAGAGAGTTAAGACAATTCAGAGAAATATCGCAAACGGCGACGATGCTGCTTACGAAACTCTGAAGACATCTTATGATAATATCAAGAATCGCTGTGACACCATTATCGGTGCTGTTGAGACAAGACGCCTCAACGGTAACATCCTTACAAAGGAAGAAGAGGCTCGCAAGGAATTCTATGGCGAGATACTCAAGGCAGTTACAGATATTATGAAGCTGTTTGCATTCTAATATTGATTTTTGCCGATCAATAATTACGTTCATCTCCTACAGGCGCATTTTGCGCCTGTAGGAGTAAGCGTAATTAAGGAAAAATAAGGCTTGGCGATATTGTGCTTTTGTAAAAGCGCCATGCCGCGAATCCTTGTTAAATTTGATATTGATTAGGATAAAATTCGGCATTCTGTGCCGATTTTATAGATTTTTTGACATACACAATCGAAAGGAGCTTCTCATGAACTGGATTCTTGATATTATTTTGGTGGCATTTATACTGCTTGTGATATTTGTCAACACCAAAAGAGGATGCAAAACAATTTTGAATCTTCTAACAACCGTTGTAACCTTTGCTTCGGCATATTTGTTTGGCCCAAAGGTTGGCAGGCTTTTTCTTGGTGAGCCTCTTCAGAGCCACGTAACAGGGGTTGTAAAGGGACTTCTAAAAAAGCTTATGGGTGAAGGCGACGGAGCTCTCAGCATAAGCGATCTGTTTGAAAAGCTCCCGGAGGGCTTTGTTGATCTTCTCGACAGAACAGGCGCAAACATCGATGCTCTTAAAGCTGTTTTTGGCAAAATGACCGTTGCTACAGAGGCGGACCTTGAAAATTTTGCAAATGAAATTGCTCTTCCGGTTGCAGAGACACTTGCTTCTGCTATCGGATGTGTGCTTGTATTTGTCGCCGCTTACATTGCTATGATCATCGTTAAGATAATTGTGGGCGGACTTGTTAAGCTTCCTGTGCTTAAACAGGCAAATGGTATTCTTGGCTTTGTTCTTGGAGTTATCAGTGCATTTGCTTACACATGGATCATCTGCCTTGCGCTTAGCGTCGTTGTTGAATATGGACTTATAGAACAATATAATGCGCTTCTTTCTTCTCTTGCAGAAAATTCATATATATTCAGATTTTTCTGCAATTTCTCACTTATGGATTTTGTAAATATCATTTAATCTCACTTGATTTTTATCTGAATTTTTAATTTGCCTAAAGGCTTGGTGTATTTATATGTTTAGTAAATTATATGGAAATGTTTTTGGCGTTGGGGCAGGCAGCTTTAACGCTGATGAGAATTATTATATAGTTCTTTTGAATTTTGCAAAGGATGCTTATTATAGCGGTCAGCTGCAGGGCAGCGTTGAGCATTATATCAGCAAAAATGCATTTGATAAAGCTGATTTTGAGCTTAGTGCAGCAGGTGACAGCGGTCTTGGCGACTATCTCCGTCAAAGACCGGCATACCGTTTTGGTCAGCATACAAGTACCTGCTTTGTTCTCGTGTTTGATTATGAGGATAATGATATATCCGAGGCGGTTTCCCTGGCTGTGAAGACACTATCAAGCGGTGGCTTTATGGAGCATGGCGACCGACTGATGCTTGCACTTACTATGCCTGAGGATAAGGAAAAAGCCGGCTCCTATATGAGAGCGCTTGAGGGCAAAGGACTTTCCGAGAGGGTACGTATTTATGCTTTTGCAAAAAGAAAACATCAAGAATCGAAGATTATTGATAACATTTGCGGTGCTCTTCTTCTTAACCACTCAAAGCGTATCGGACAAAGCGTAGAAATGAATTTCAGTGCCACAAACAGCTTGGTTGAGGCTAATATTCTCGCTTTTCCCGAAGAGGGCAAAAAAGAGATGGAAGCAAGAGAGGAAATATTCTGGTCAACTCTCTCAGCATCATATAATGATGATAAAATGGACTTTTTGCGATATTATGTGTATAAGCTGTATTGCAATGCAGCTCCGTTTAATAAGGTCGATATTACAGCGTTCTGCGATGAGTTTTTCTATAGACAGGTGAATGTAACAGATAATACGGCGCTGATGCGCAGACTTGAGCACGCAGTTAAAATGATCCCCCGTGTTACAACCGTTAAGGTCAGCGAAGAGATGTGCCTGCAAAATTATTTCAATCAGTGCTATGATTTAAACGGATTTGGCGGTGACAAGGTTGTTGAGCTTACCTTAAAGGTGAACCTCCGAATGCACAAGAGATTCACCGAGCTTATGGTTGTTGAGGCTGCGAGATCTATATTTGATAAGGCGAAGCAGTATCATTCTCCCAATATATATGGCGAAGTTCTTATGCTTCTTAATAATTATATCGAAGCTCACACAAAGGCGATCGAAGCAAAGTATTACGCAATTCAGCAATTTATCAAGACCGATAACAATGTTGAAGTGGACCTGCCCGAATATATAAGGCGATATATTGATTATGACGGAGAGCTAAAAAAACAGGAATTTTGGAAGGAAGTTATAGAATATATTGAGCAGAATCCCTCCTGTTTTGAGCCTCAGATATCATATTCAAGAGAAATGCTTGGAAAGATTGATTCGCTCAAGAGAGAGCTTGCCTTTAACAAAGCTGTTAACATTGATTCGGACAACTTCCTTTCCTTTGCAGCTCACCGTCTTATTAATGCGGCAGATGATTTTGAGATATGCAATGTTATTAAGGGAGCTTATGACAGATATGTTTCCACGCTTGGGGCTGAAAACGAAAAACAGTATACATACGAAACATCTTCCTTTGACCCGCTGTTTTCGGTTGTTCCCTCATTCTGCAAGGATTATACATACAGCTTCTCTGTTGGCGGTACGTTTTCTGTTGATATCAGCCAGAGAATCGGTAAATATTTAGTGTTTTGATCGATAGCAGAGAACATTTCTTATAAATACACTAAAAAGGATGTGAACCCATAAATGTTTGAAAATTTAATGGTTACTTCTGGGGCAACAGAGGATCATCTTGAGGTCAATCTGAGCTGGAAGTGGAAATATGAAAACGGAGCTCCTTTGCCGAGCTGTACAGTGTTTTGCTGTACTATTCCGGAAAGTCAGCTGCTTCGTGACACTATTTTCACACAGGATGAAATAATACAGTGGATCAACCGACAGATGTTCGATATTTCATCGCCCCAAAACAGGATCAGCAATATAGAAGCCTATTATAATAATCCGGCAAATCAGAATAAGTGCTGGATCAATAAATATCAACTTAACAGCGGAGGCGGTATATTCTTTGTTCAGCAAATGCGCTTCCCGGTGACAGATATCAATAAGGTGTTTTTAGTCTGTGTTTACGGCGAAAAATCCTTTGAGCCAAAGGTATTTGCCATAGACCCGGATAAAAAAATAGAATATGATCTCACACAGCCAAGTCTTTTTGACAAGCTGGCTAAAAAGAATTATCAAACCCTTTCCTTTAAGGATGCCGGCGACAAACGCCGAGTTATTGTCAGCAGCTTTGACAACGAAAAGGTTTATTCGGTTCTGCCGGGCGGCTCAACATATTATCTTGATAAGGAATTTGATAAAAATCAGATAAATGACGTGGTTTATCTCTCGTCGCTTATAGGAAACTGATCAACTTTTAAGTAAAAATAAAAAAAGCCGCCCTTGGCGGCAGACAGGAGTTTATTTATGCATGATATAATTTGCCCTAATTGCGGCGAGCGTTTCCTTGGCTATGATGTGGCCTTTGATATGTCAGAATATGTTTTGCCCCTGCTTTATAACAATACAAATGATGAAGAAGCGGTGAGACAGGTTAAATTTAAGTATTATGTGGATGAGGAGGTTATTCTCAAATCCAATAAGCATGATTCTCCCCAACTTCTTGAATGTGGAAATCCCGGAGGCCCCGGCTTTAATGATACCGCTTTCTCATTTCTTGTAAACGGAAAGATCCTTTATGAATACATACTTTCAAAATCCGGATATAACGCTAAAGAGCTTAATGCCATTCTTGATCAGCTTCAGGATGCTGTTGATGAAAACAATTTTGGCAGCATAACTCCTCTTCAGCTTTCTCAGATAAGCACTCTTTATCATGTGCTTTTCGGCGTTTCGGATAAGCTTGTGGGAGATATCAGTATTGACGATGAGTTTGTCAGAACTGCAATAAAAATTCTCACCCACATCTATGAAAACAGAATGAACTCAGAGCCAAAAGACAGCCTTGATCTTAAGGTTTGCATCTATAGCTCCTGTAATAACGGCATTGAAGGCTATCATGTTCCCGATATTCTGTTTGTTAAGCATGGCGGAGTTTGGGGCAGACTTAAAAAGTGCTGCCGCTTCTGCGGCAAGGAATTTCCAATGGAGTTCGGCTATTATAAAATGAAGCCGGTTGTGCTCCTTGGTTCACACTCTGCCGGAAAGACATCATATCTTCTTGCACTGCTTAACACCGTTCTTTCAAAGCAGCCATTTATAAGCGATATGAAGATCGCAACATCAACTCTTACCAACGATTTTAACCTGAATGCGTTTATGAACAATATCGGCAGATTTAATGCAGGTCTTGCACCGGTTAAAACCGACTTTGAAAATGTGCCAATTCTTAACCTGAAGGTTAAAGACACTATCTATTCCTTTATCGACTGGCCGGGAGAGAAATTTATAAACGGTGCAGGTACCGATGATGACTATGTTTATAAGTCCAGACGAGTTATTACACGTGCTCGTCATGTTATGTTCTTCCTGCCGCCCGAGCAAATCGACGAGATGCTGCCGGCACCCGAGGAAAACGTGCGCTTCAATATTATGGATCTTAGCCAGAGCCTTGCTTGGCATATGTCCTTTCCGGATCGCAAGCGCTTTGGAAGTATCATATATGTTGCAAACAAGGTTGATGCTCTTCGCGGCCGTCCAAACACAGATCAAATGTTCAATGTAATTATGACAAAGAGTGAGGTCAACTTCTTTGGTGGCTCAAATTGGCAGCAGCAGGAATATGATATGATAAATCATTTTTCCAATCAATATCTTATGCAGCAGAATCCTGCTCTTTATGGAGTTCTTAACAATTTGAATGTGGGCGCAGCAGGAGTTGAAAAATATTTTATTCCCGTTGCCCCTTATGGATGCGATGCGGCAAAAGAGGCAGATGAGGGCTCGGCCGGTGCTCCTGTAATCCATCACGGTTTCCTTGCAGGTCTTCCGTTCCTCAGAATCCTCAGAACCGACCGTATTATTTAAAGATAATATTAACCATTGTTTGCTATAGCATTTTAGCTTTGGCAAACAGAAAGGGGAAAATATGCAATTTATTTTTGGAAGTGACAAGAATAATGGCTATGGTGTGCTCTTTGCCGATGATCAAAATGAGGCGGCAAGAGTCAGAGAGCTGATAAAAATTAATATTAATGCAAATATTGATGCCTATGGCTTTATGACCTTTGGAGCAAACAGCAATCAGCCCTTGTTCTTTAGTGCCAAAAAGGACACAAGCTATAACCGCGAGGCATATTATATCCACGGAATATATCAAAAGGCTGTCAAAGGCTATTATCAAAGCAAAAATTTTGAAGAAAATTTGCTTGCGATGTTTGCAGAGCAGGGCACGATTGATGCCTTGCGCCAAGGAGAAATGCCCGGAGCTATTGGCGGAGTGGATATAGAGCTCTATGCAAAAGGCTCCGATAATATTCCTATGTCGGCTCAGGCTGCAACTGAAATACTTGCTCGTATCTATAATGGCGAGAGCATTATTATCGCAGTCAGTGACGAGCTTTATAGCAATGAGTATGCTCGCATTTTGATGTATAAGCTTTTCAGATATATGCCGCCGACTCTTAAAAAATCTTGCTCGTTTATAACAGGTGTTCCGGATGCTGAAAGCTTCAGAGTTCGCATTCTGCCACTCAGCTTGGCAAAAAATGCAAGCGGTGTCAGGATTCCTTTAAACGATTCTGCGTATGAAGGGGCAGTTATTCCGGAATTTACCGGAATAGTCAGTCATCTTGTTGGAGCGATGAGGGATAGTGCGGAAGAGGTTGGAAAGCTTTTTGCAGAATATGATATCTTTTGCAATGGCTTCGGTTCAAACTATAAGCCAAAGCAGTTTGTGGAGTTTTTCAGGGCCTATGTAAAAAATGATGCTGATCTTTGTGAAAAGCTGCTTGATGAGTATCTTATCACTCTGGAAAATCCAACAAGCAAGGATATACCGAATTTTGTTTTGCAAAATCTCTCGGGACACTTTGACGGATTTAAGCCGTTTTCTATAGGAAGTGTTGATGAAATGATCGACCACCAATCACTCCTTAAAAAGAACACACTGGGCATTAAAAAGCTTTGTGCGATGTGTCCGGAAAGTGCATTTGTAGCTATTCGTGATATTTTTGTTGAATTTTTTAAGGTTCAAAAGCTTGATGATGCTCTTATCGGAAAGCTGAAAAACAGTTTTAAGCCTCTTGAAGACAGCTCTGCAGCCTTCTATAAGGTTGAGTTTTACAGAGCATTTAACGCTATGGCTTCGGCTGTGCAAAACAGAATTGCCGAAATCGAAGCTTTAAAGAACGATGTTGAGAAAACCGTAGCAGATATGATGCAGCGTCCTAATGTTCCGCACGAGCATATTACCGATGACAGGCTTGCAAATGCAAGAGCGTGGCTCGTTGATGGATGCGGCAAGATCTTGGAGGATGCCAAGGCCAAGGGCTATGATATGGCACCTTACATCAAATCTATGGCAGGCGTATATCTTAAAAAGCATAATGAAACCTATCCTCCAAAGATTGAAAGACCTACGGGCGTTACAATCGAGGAGAAGATGAGGGTGCTTGGCGCATATAGAGAAGCTCTCAACACACCAAAGTCACCTGACACTGTTGTTGCGCTCAGCAACGTTTGTAAATTGTTTGCAAATGATAAGCACACTTTAAAGAATGCCGTTGAGCAGTATGTTCTTTATGCAAAGCCTGATGAAAACTCGCCTCATTTGAATATTGTTGATGATATTTGCAGGATGCACGGTGGTGATTTCATAATTCAGGTTGCCCTTGTGGTAGGGAAAATTGACCTTGTTACCTCTGTTAAATTTATGGCTGCATATCTGCCGTTAAATGCAGTTATGATTGAGCTTATAAAATTTGTCTTCGGTGAAAATTGCGAGGCATATGATAATCTTGAGCTTGAAGTAGCATTGGCGTGCACAAATGCAGTTTCAAATATTGTTAGACTAAGGCTAAAAGGTATTGAAAATATGCCAGAGGCGCTTTCGGATAGCATCACAAATCGAATTGCCGGCATTGATACACGAAATTGCGGCAAAAACACTAAAGCTTTTGCTGAAATGCTATCGAAAGTTTGGAAAAACTATTGCTCACATAAAAGCGATATTCCGGTTGTCATTGGAAAATCCGCACCCATTGCACCAATAGTTGTGGGCGTGGCAATTGTGGCTGTTTTGGTTGCTATTGTTGTGGTCAAATTCGGGCTTTTCGGCGGCGGTGCTCCAAAGGATACCGACGTTGTGGGTGGGACTGATACTCCTGCAGTTTCGGATGTGATTTCCGGAGCAGATTCTGAAAGTGAATCTGACACAACGGATATCAGCACTGATACAAAGAAAGAGCCTGAAAACCTTTTTGGAGGAGATGACAGTGGCATATCAACTGACACAGACACTGATAGAGGCACAGATACTGAGGCTTTAGACAGTGTCCCTGAAAGTGATGCTAATGATGAAACAGCTGAAGAATCTACAGAAGAAAGCACAGATGCGCCCGAAAGCACCTCTGCGCCTGATACCGGAGCAGAAAAAGCTCCATGAAGCAATAAAAACAAAGTATAAAAAATAACAAACGAAGGAGACATTATAAATGTACTCGATTACATCCAGGGATCGCAGAGTGACTAACTATGTCAAGAAGCAGGCATATAAGTGGCTCTATAATAAAATTGCGAGAAATGAATATGAGAGCCATTCCAACGAATCAGATAATGTATTGCTTAGCATAAGGCAGAATAAGTGTGTTGATGCAAATACATATGAAGAATTTTTGGACTATTTCAACAACGATCCGTATTATTATATGATCAATCACGATAAGCCGAAAAAGCTGAATGGTGTAACTACTCGCATTATCGATAACTATTTTGTGAAATTTAACGAAGAGCTCTTGCCGGTTGGGTTTATCAAAAGCTTTTTCGAGGATGATTATGAAACTCCGGCAGATATAGAGGAGTTTTACAAAACATTTCTTGATGGAACTCTTGACAGCTTCTTTATCAACTGTCAGATGACCAGAAATCGCAGAGATGAGGAGATAGAGGTTGTAAAGGATAAAAACTCCAAGGTGTTCAATACAAAATTCGGACATCATTTTGTCAATGTGCTTATCAGAATTATTCTGCCCTTGATAGCGGTGTTCTTTGGAGCAAAGTATTTTCTTGACACTTGGCTTGCGGGCGAGCTTGCTGCAGCAGCAGAAAAGCCCACAATTGAGTTTATCATAAACAGTCTTGGTCTGCTCCTTACATTTATTCCTGCGCTAAAAGCAATCACACTTATAATTTTCTATATTCGCTGGATAAGGATCAGAATGTATGTTGCCGGTCTTGGCAAGGCGCTTAACATTTTTGATTCGGATACAATGGATAATTTCAAGGACCATTTCAAGGATATTAACAGTTTTCTTATTCGACATCCTGTTATTGAGGATGAACCTTGCTTTGAAGATCCGCAGAGCAAAAAGCAGTATCTTTATATTGTCGATTTTAATAAGAAGACGCTTGAAAATAAGTTGGCATCGCTTGTAAAGAGATTCCAATATAAGGTTAATATTTTTGCAAGACACAATAAGTGGTTCTTCAGCCTTATAAACAATCTGCTTTGGGCAGCACTTGTTGTTATGGTAAATACTGAATCACTGAAGCAATATGTTGTAGCAGCGGTTGAGTGGCTTGAAAAGGTATTATAAAATAAAAGAGGCTGATTTATGAATCAGCCTCTTTTAGTCGGAAGCAAACAAATTTTGATTTATCGGGGAAACATAGGCAAGCACACTGCGAAACTTTTATGTGCAATTGCTCACCGCATACGAAAGCAGTGTGCTATTGTTTGTCAAACCCCAATTTCCCCATAAACTCCTGTTTAGCAAAGCAAAATCAAAAATGGCTGAGTCTTTGTCTCAGCCATTTTATTTGTTATCATCGTAATATCGGGATTATCCGTCATATCCGAAATGCATATCGAAAAATTTGATTCGTCCGCTTATGAAATCCTTTAAATAATTACAGGCCTCACTTGGAGTACTTCCACAGTTTGCTCCATAAAAGCTGTGAGCAGAAAAAGAAGAATAAAGCCATGCATCCATTTCTGCTGATGCTTTTATGTATTCAAATCGGCGATCGATGTCTGCAAGCGCCTCTAAAGCTCCTTTTCTGAATATATTTTTATAATAATCTCTAACTCTCGATACAATCTCATCATGTCCCAGCATTGCGTTGAAATATGAAGGCATCGCCCCTTGATTTCGCCTTTCGCTCTCTCCTGTGAAAAGGGTTTCAAAGGATGTCAGATCAGCATGCTTATTATAATTTCCAAAGGAGCAGTCATAGTCCCAAACGCAGGAAAAAATCAGCTCTCCCCCATTTTTATCGGTGTCCTTATAGATGTGAAAGCTTGAAATACCACCATCTATGTTCAGGGCAAATTCCTCAAATAAATATCTGAATATAATCGAATCTATATCAGCATATTCGCTGTAATGCTTGCCCTTTTCATTATAACCGGTTGGCGAATACAAGGCATCCTCAAAATCACAAAAGAAATTTTTTATGTATTCTACCTGCGCTTTTGATGCATATTTTGGAGATACAATTGCAACGGGCAAGCCTCTGCTTGTAACAAATCCGCTTACCTCCTCAGGATATCGCTCGGTATATTCGACCTCTAATAGATAGCCTCCGCTTATGTCGGCAGGGTCATTTGGCAAGCTAAACCATTTTGAGCTTCCGTTCTCTGTGCCCAAAACACTACCGCCGCGCTCATAATTTTCAAGATTTTCGGCATTTTCTTTTTCGGTTGCCTTTTCAAGATCAAAAATATCAATCTTGTTTTCCGAAATATCGATTTTTTCACAAATAAGATAAGCCCCAAGATATTCACCGCAGGCATAAAGGTCAATTGGCTCGCCTGAAACTGAATAATCTTCCGATATCTTAGCAATGTCAAAGGCGATGCTGTTGCGCATAAGAGAAGGGTCATAATAATTTGCAAGCAAAATATATTTTTTGGACTTGGCAAGACCTAAAATTGACACAGAAGATGAAAATTCAATTTGATAAGGCTTTTTCTCCGTTCCGTGCCATGTGGCATTTCCTCTGCCGCGAATCTTTTTAAGCCTTCCTGCCGAAAGGAGCTCGCCATCGGATGAGATGAGGGAAAAATCTCCCGGAGTTCCGTAGGAATGATCGGGACTATTATCTATGTTTGACATAGTGCCCTCATCAGAATTTAAAAACAGCGAAGGGATATTGGCGGAGCGCATTATTTTGACGCTTTGTCCTGCAATTTCTATCTTAGATGCACTATATAGCACATCTGCACTGTCACCACTTGAAGCTTCTTTGCCCATAATCAATGTTTTATGGGGCAGAATCCATACTGCATCTCCCGAAAACGCCGGAAGATATAGGGTGAAGCCACTGCCGCCTGCATCCTTCTGGATATTAATGCTTTCGCCGCATATACTAACACCTACCTCAGTGATATTTATGGAGGAGGTATGATTATTCTTACTTTGTGGAGAATTTGTGTTATTTACCGGGAAAGGAGAGCGATTTTCGCAAGAACAGAAAAAAAGAGAAAAAGCTATGCAAATAAAAACTAAAATACGTTTCATTATTCTATTTCAAGATAGGGCGGAAAAGAGGGGATCTCATCCTCTGCGTACCTGAGAAGTATGTCATCGCCCTTTTCACTTACCTCATCAAATCCCATCATTTTATATGTGATATACATTATTCTGTTGTGCTCGGTTTCCTTAAACTCAGCAAACAGCTTTTTTCCATCTTGGTTTGCCCGCCTAACTGCATATGTTAAAAGCGCAGTTCCGATTCCCCTTGACATAACTCTGCATGAAACAATGAGCAGCTTGAGAGCATAATGCTCCGGATGCTTTTCCAAAAGCATAATGCCAACCTTGCCACTGTCACCGTATTTATCCTTTAAAGAAGCTATCAGGAAAATATGACTGTCAGAATCGATAAGGGCTTTGAGCTGTTCAAAATCATATGTGTATCCGGTTGAGTTTAGCTGATGTGTGCGGAGTGTCAGCTCATGAACTCTTTGTAGGTCATCTTCGCAAACGGGCAAAATTTGGAGCTTCATTCCGAGAGTTTTGAGAAATTCCTCTGCAGAGCCGCCAAAGGAGGCTTCATCTGCCTTTCGTCTATAGTCTGCCCGATACATATTTCTTCTGTTTTTTGCATCTTCGGTTATGAACACGGGGGTAAATTCATCAAGCCCTGTCAGTGTTTTAAAGCAGGCCGCATCATATGTTCTCACATCGGGCAGTGCAAATGCCACCTCGTCACGCTCAAAGGGATTATCGTCAATAAAGGCAACAGCTCCCGGCTTTATGCCAAGATCTAATATGATGCTTTTTATCGAATCTGATTTTGCACCCCATCCGATAGAGGGACAAAGAAAATATTCCTCAAGCCCAAACCTACGAAGATTTGCCATTGCCGCATCAAAATCATTCTTTGATGCAATGCTCATAATTATCCCACGCCTGTCAAGCTCAAGGATAAATTCACGCATACCCTCTATCAGCCTCTTTCCACCGCCTTCAGATAGCACGCCATCCCAGATGGTGCAGTCCAGGTCAAAAACGAGACATTTGATTTTTGCTTCTTTTGCCATTTTATTTTTTCAGCCTTTCAACAAGTGCCGCCATTGCGCCAACGCTTGTGAAATTTGCCTTATTCATTTCCTTTCTGGGGATTTTAAGTGAAAAGGTTTTTTCAAGAAAGACCACCATTTCAAGGGCGAAAAGGGAGTTGACATGGCCCTCTTTAAATAGGTCTGTGTTTTCATCAATTCCGTTTATCTTTTTTTCCTTTTCAAAAAAGTTCAGCAATATTTCTTTTGTTGTCATTTCTTTCTCCTCTCGACTATTGGGTTATCATTTTTATAAGCTCTTCTCCGCTTATTTCATTTGTCATATTAAATCGGCAAAGGCCTCTTAGTGATTGAGGCAAGCCTTTCAGTATATAATTTACTCCGGGCTCCACGGAAATGCTGACCTTTGCACCGCTTTGCATGAGAACCACATCGGTAAGCTCGGTATATTTTCCGTGAGGATATGCTATGGCAAAAACCTTATTGCCAATACCGTCTTCAAGCTGTGATTTTGAGTGTTCAAAATCATTTTTAAGAGCCTCTATATAATCCTTTTCCTTTTCCCCCGACTTTGGCAATACACCGTCTCTCGGGTCGCTGTCATAGGAATTTTGGTGCATATCATATGTGTGCGATTGGAAATCGAAAATGCCCATTTCATGTGCTTTTTTAGCTTCCTTGAGGCTGAAATGGGAGAACATTTCTTTGCCCGTGTCCTTGTATGTGTCCTTTCCTATACTTACACCGATAACATTTGTAGTTGCGCACTGACCGTATTTTTGCAGTATAGGCAATGCAAGGCTGAGATTTGATGTATATCCGTCATCAAAGGTGATTACTATAGGTTTTTCGGGAAGTGGCTCACCATTTTCCACATAGGAGATAAGATTCCCAAGGAAAACTGCAGTATATCCTTCCTCACTGATGGCAGAGATCTGTTCTTCAAATGCAGAAACAGTGATGATGGTGGAGCTTGCTTCCTCCTCCTTTTCGGTGAGTGCATGATACATAAGAATTGGAATTTGCGTTTCAAGTAACTCGTCTTTGCCAAAGGACTCATTGTTCATTTGGACAAGGTCAAAATCAACACTTTCAGAGCTTGTTATTCTGCCAAAGCTTTTGGGGATATAAATATTTTCGTTTCCGAAAATATAGCCGAGGGCCGCACTGCCAACAGCATTTCTGAAATGATATCCGTCATAGAAATAGCGGGCGTCATGAGAAAAAGCGTTGTAGCCCCAGAAATTATAAAATTCGGTGACATTGGCGAGCTTTGTTGTTAGCTCAGCAATTTCATATGGGTCATAGCAGGCGATTTCGCCGTCATACATGGGAGATCCGATGAGAATGAAATTTATACCTGCCATGTCGCAGGCATTTTTTATGGCTTCAACCGACGATATTGCCTCATCAATATAATCAAGCGGACGAGGATGAGTCATATTAAATTCTGCCCCTGCCATATCCGAATAATAGGTATCAATATGAGAGATGGACATTGCATCTCTGCGACTCTTGTTATAAGCACCGCTTTCGGGGATAAAAACATTTGAGGCATCGGGAAGGTAGGATCTTTTAAAATAAGAATCTATCTTGTCAAGGGCGTAGGCTGGGTTGAGAAAAAGATACTTTCCATAGAACAAAAGCGGATTTATATTTTTATCGACTTTGCAGTGCAAATTATCCTTAATGGAATCCTCTTCGCTGTCATAGCGATATGCCGCCTCAGGCCCTATGGCGAGCACAAGGTTTTTTACCTCTTTGTTTCCGATAACATATGCAGCCATTTTTTCAATATCTGCAAGGTCACCGCCATAGGCAAACATATTGAAAAAGCTTGCATCAAGATATTCGTTAAGCTCCTCCACAGAATATGAGGAGGACTTTGAACAGCCAAAGATATATGAATCATATTTTTCGCTGTTCTTTTCAATATAAGCGATCTTGGCAACTCGCGGATTTTGGGTCATATTGTATTCATAATAATCAAAGATAATGTCTCCAAACACCCCAAAAGGATCGATCAGAGCGTTGAATGCGGCATAGAGCAGTGCAAAAACAAGGCACGCTGCCGCAAAAATTGATAATTGTTTTTTAAGTGACATTTTATCCCCTTAAAAATTGAAATAAAGAAATGTTGAAACGCTTGACATATTAACAAGAGAGAGAACCAGTAGAAATGCGGCAAAGACTATATGCAGTGCCCCTAATTTTTTGCCTTCTCCTTGTTCGGGACAAAGCGAATTTGCGTTTTCAAAGCAGAAGCAGATGACTGCGGAAGCAATTATGGTCAGGATAAGAGAAACATTCTCTGTGACAGTGGTGACAAGGGTACCGATGCCGCCATCAAAGGAAAACAGCTTGCCGTATACCAGAAGAGCGTCTGTCATGCACTCTGCATCAAATAATACTCGCACAAGCATCATAACAATAAAAGTGATGCTGCATGAAATAAAGGTAGGCAGCTTAATTCGATATAGAGTCATAATGTTGGAAATGGCAACGAGTATGCCGCAGACAAGCCCCCAGATTATGTAATGCCACGCTGCGCCGTGCCAAATTCCCGAAACGAGAAAGGTTGCAAGAGTTGCAAAGATAAGCTTTGGTATTCTGTCACCAAAACCAAATAGATTGCTGAAAACAGTATCGTTGAAAAAACGGGATATGGTTATATTCCAGCGTCTCCAGAAATCGGCAAAATCCCGGGCTTTATAGGGAGAATCAAAGTTTATGGGGAGCCTTATACCGAAAAGCTGGCCAAGACCTCTTGCCATATCCACATATCCGGAAAAGTCAAAATAATAAGCGAAGGTAAATGAGATAACGCCAAGCCAAGCATAGACACTGCCGGAGGATATGATATCACCGCTATAAAAGGCTGTTGCAAAATTTATCATCGGGTTGGCAAGGATAACCTTTTTTGCTGCACCGATAGAAAATAGCATAATTCCTTTCATTATGTCATTTTTGTCATATGTAAGGAGCTTCTGATCCTCCAGCTGTGGGAGAAGCTCGTGGTGCATAACCACTGGACCAACTATAAGCTGAGGAAAAAATGTGATGAACAGCATATAATCCACAAGTGATTTATTTTCAATCTCTCCTTTATAAGCTGCAACAACAGAGGCGAGTATCTGAAAAGTGAAAAATGATATGCCTATAGGAAGTATAAGAGAGAGAGCACCTATGCTTGTGCCCAGGATACGGTTAAGATTTTCTATGATGAAGTTTGTATATTTGAAATATATCAGTAGTCCCAAGTTTTCTGCAATTGATAGCAAAAGACAAATGAGCTTAATACTTTTTTTCTGGTTTGAAGCTGTAATTATGCGTATCAGCAGATAATTAAAGAAAACAGAAAACAGAAAAAAAACAAAAAAATCAACCTGACCTATGGCATAAAAGGCAAGTGATGCTGTCACAAGCCAAATTTTCATAAGCAAAGGTTTTTTAATTGTTCTCAAAAAGCAGAAAACCGCAAAAACTATTGGAAAAAATCCAAAAATAAAGCGGTATGATGAAAAAATCATTCTAATTTCTTCCTTTGAAATAATTATTCATTTTATTTTATCACAAATTGTCGCATATTGCAATAGACAAGTTAGGGATATTTTTTGGGAAAATGTTGAATTGTCACCTATCAATTGTATCACAACAAATTTCGCAGTGTGCTCTTGTTTGTAAAACTGCAACTTCCCGATAAACTTCTGTTTGAAAGCAGAATAATAAGCACAGGCAGAGCGATTTGCTCTACCTGTGCTGTTGAATTATTCAATTTGAGAAAAAATCTTGGTTGAAAGCTTATAGATAAGCCAGGATTTTTCGCTTGTTTTGCAGTAGCTTTTGCCATCCTCGGCAGTGCTGCCGAGAATTAGCTCAAGGCTTTTGGGTGTATCAATATAGCCACCGGCGGCCCCCTCGGCTTCAATGCTTTGACGCTCGATATAATCGATTTTTAGGATCTTTGGATTATCAAAACCATATTCATTCCCCACCGATTCATCTGCCCCCACGAAATCATTTATATTACAATTTGAAATTTCCTCAGCTATTTTATAAAAATCAGCATAGGAATATTTTTCACTCTCGCCGTTTTTAGTTATAATGGCTGAATATGTATAACCCTCTTCATTTTCATCGTTGGGAGTCTTTATACTTTCAATAACCATCTCTCCGCTTTCGCCTGTGATAGAAATTTTATTTATGCTATCAGCTTCAATTTTCGGGAGTGTTTCATGGACGATCAGATCACTGATACTATGCTGGAAAGCATCGTATACCGAGCTTTCAACCGTGAACACAACATCGGGAATATTCTTATCACAAAAATAATATTCTTTTGTGGTCTTATTATACCCACCTAAAAGGAAGATGCTTATTTTGTTTCCTTCGCTTACCTTAACTGTGACAGAAGGCTGAGTAAGACCGTAATCCTCCAGCTTTTCTTTCGCAACATTCTCGATTTTGTTTGTTGCTGAAAGCCCTGAAATTGCCTTTACCATAGCATCGGCAAGGTCGGTTTTTATTTGTGGGGCGTTTTGGCCCTTGAGCATCCAGCCGCTATCTGTTTTAACAAAGGAGATCACCTCATCCTTTATTTCATATGAAAGCTCGGTTACACCATCCGCTTTCACATCGTTTGCAGCATAGCGAAGAGTTGAGCCTCCGTCATCGGTATAATCATATTCAACCTCTGCCGGGAAAAACTGCTTTTGTATAATGGCCGACACAACAAGCACAGCCAAAATGCCCAGCATTATAAATAGCTTGATATGTCTTTTCATCTGCGTCTCCTTGATTGCCAACGGAAGAATCCGATGACGGCAAATGAAAGCGGCACAACAAGTATGAATATTGCACTCCAGAGGTTTGCAGCAGTTTCGCTTACGATAAGTCGTGAGGTTGAGATATCATTTGCAGGGATATTATAAACTATTCTGTCTCTTTCAACAACTCCGCCAAGCATTGAAATGAAATATTGGTAGTTTCCGCCCGTGTATCTGTTCATTTCATCGCTGAAGGCAGGTGAAGCACACCAAATTATTTGTGAAGCGCTATTTTCATCATATGCATAAACTCCGATATCAAAGGGCCCTTCTACAGAATTTTCGGTTTTTTCAAGGGTTTCGGCTGCCTCATCAAAGGTATAGGAGGAATCTGAGGTTGAAAACAGCGGAACAAATGTCATGCCTTCTTTTGTGTCATCGCTTGTTATGCCGTGGGCAAACGGCATAAATATATAGGATGATGAAGCAAGGGAAGCGGTGAGCGTGCTGCTTGAGCTGACTATAGGCAAAAGTCCGTATGGAAAATTATTATAATGTCTATTTCCATCGCCCTCAACAATCATTCCCTGAGAGGCGGAAAGTCCGTATTCTTCAAGGACTCCCATAAGGTTTGGAAGCTCTAAGCTGTTATATACCGTTGTTATAAACAGTTTTCCACCCTTTGCCAAATAGTCGGAGAGCATTTTTGCTTCATCAGGATTGATATCAGAGGTTGGGGTGTTGATTATGATACAGCTTGCATCCTCGGGAACAGCAGTTGTAAGCAGATTGATAGAAGCAAGGGTCATATTGTCCTCGATTATGCTCTTTTTTAGCGTTTCAGAAGGGGCAGATTCGCCATGACCTTCAAGTACATAAAGGGCAGGTATGCGATCTGTTGTTACATAGTCAAGGGCGGAGGTGATTCTGTTTTCGCCGTCAAAATGAAGAGTGAGAGATGGATATGTACCATAGCTGTAATAATAGTAGTACATAAAATTCTGATACTGTTCTGTTGCAACCTTTCCAACGCTTTGCTCATAATAGTAATAAAGCTCTGAAAAGTCAACTATCTTGAATCTCTTTGCACTTTCGACGACGATGGTATAATTTTCAAGTCCGTTTTCGTCATAAGCATCGGTAAAGGTGGGGTTTACAACGGGGTCTATAATGCTGAACTTTATTTTATCATTGAGTTCAGAATACTTTTTGAGAAATATCGAAAGGCTTGGAAGATTATTGACCGGACTTCCGCTTTCGTCGGTGCCTCCGGAGCATATAAGATAAATGTTTATATCCTCATTTATCTTTGGTATCGCTTCTTTGGTGGTTTCGGACAGAGTATATAGTGAATGGAGAGTTGCATCTATCTTTGTGTATTTTGTTGGCGCATTTAAAACCAAAAGGTTAATAACAACTATCACTGCAAGAGCCAGTGTCACCATAACAAGAGTGTATGCGCCGATCTTAGTTCTTTTATTTAAGTTTAACATCGTCATAACTCCTTTCTGTTTAGCTCCAGCGGCGTTTTTCAACCGATTGAACGGTTAGATAAACAAAGAACACTGCAAATGAGATAAGGTAAACAATAGCTGTGATGTCGATAATTCCGCCACACAGATCGTTGAAACGGTCAAAGAGTGCAAGATGAGTTAGGATAGAGCCGAAAAGTCCGGAGAATACAGAGGGCTTTATAGCGTAAAAAAGTATCACTGCAAGGGAAAGTGCAAGGAACACTCCGATAGACACGCCGTAATTCTTTGTCATCAAATATGTAATAATGCCTATGATGGCTGCCACAGCAATAAGACAAACAAGAGAGGCAACAGCACTTTTCGGTATAAGACTGACAAAGATATACATCATGCTCATAAGGAAAAGCGAAACATATCCGATTATGGCAGCTATCACCTGACTTTCTGTGAGCGAGGACATAAACATTCCAAGTGCGATAAGGGAAGCACCAAGAAGGAAAAAGCCGAAAAGGGCAAGATATGCACTCTTATATGCCATATAGCCGAAAGCACTCAGAATGAATGGATAGACTGAAACCAGAATAACCGGAATTGCAAAGACAGCCAGCATTGCCAGATATTTTCCAAGCACAACTTGGCCTACGCTGATGGGGAGAGAATATAGAAGCTGATCTGTTTTTGTGTTTTTTTCTTCGGCAAAGCTACGCATTGTTAGCAATGGGATTGCAACAATAAACGCATTGAGAAGCCATATGTTTGAAAGCGTGTTTTCAAAGGATGCATAGCCTGAATAGATATTGATAGCCGTTACAAATATGCCCATAAGCAGCAGAACAAAGGCAATAAATATCCACCCTATAATACCGTTGAAAAAGGATTTAAACTCTCTTTTAAATATTGCAAGCATTTCCTTTTTCCTCCTTAATTTCCGCCAAACAATGGTTTGTAGCCACCGTCGGCATCCTTGTTATTATCGTTATTTTTGTCCTCTTCTTCGGAGTCAATCTCCTCGTCATCTTCTGTGCCGGCAAGTGCTTCAAGCTCTGAGTCGCTCATGCTTTCAAAGGAAGCCTGTTTTTCAGCTTTTGCCTTGCCGCTAAGGATATCTTCAACCGATGGGAGTGTTCCGTTTTCATCGGGAGCTATATCATCATCTGTCAGTGCAAGGAATATGTTTTCGAGGGTTGTTTTCTCATAATTCATATAAATAATTGGGCATTTTATGCCAGCCATTGCAAAAAAGATATCGTCTCTGATATCCTTGTCTTTACAAAGATCTATATTTATATCAATAACTCCGTCGCCAAGCGAAGCCTCGCTAAAGTCAAGAACACCGTCTATCTGCCTTAGCTTTGCAGTTATGGTTTCTTTGTCGCCGCGCACACCTATCTTTAGCTTATCCGAAAGATTGGCGAGCTCTTCAAGGTGTTCCAAGGTATCATTGGCAATAAGATTGCCGTGAGAGATTATCATAACCCTTTCGCAAACTGCGCTGATCTCGGCAAGGATGTGACTTGAAAGAATAACGGTTTTTGTTTCTCCCAGCTTTCTTATCAGCTCACGGATTTCAAGTATCTGTTTTGGGTCAAGGCCAACTGTGGGCTCATCAAGAATTATAATATCCGGGGAGCCGAGCATTGCCTGTGCAATTCCAACTCTTTGCTTATAGCCCTTTGAAAGGTTGCGTATAAGGCGATCCTTCATCTCGATAAGGCCGGTTGTTTCCATGACCTCATTTACATCGTGGCGCACATATCCGCTTTTAACATTTTTTGCCTCTGCAACAAATGTGAGATATTCCTCCGGTGTCATATCCATATAAAGCGGTGGAATTTCGGGCAGATATCCGATGCATTTTTTGGCTGCTTTTGGATCTTCAAAAATATCGTGACCGTTAACTGTTACAGTTCCGTCACTTGCGGCAAGACAGCCGGTTATGATATTCATTGTTGTGGATTTGCCGGCACCGTTTGGACCAAGAAGACCGTAGATTTTACCCGGCTCAACCGTGAAGCTGATGCCGTTTACTGCGGTGTGATTTCCATATCGTTTAACAAGATTTTTTACTTCGATCAAAAAAATCCCTCCATATCATTTAACATTACATACCAATACTATTATAATATAACATTTTTTTGTGTCAATAGTTTGTTTAATTTTTGTTTTTTTTATGACTTTTGAAAATAAAATTGACATATTCTTTTGCTGATGATATAATGTATGTGGAATTCTCCGGGAAGGGAGAGATTTTATATGAAAAAAAGACTTTTTTACTGTCTTATCGTCTTTGTACTTTTTCTTTTGATATCATGCGGCGAAAATGATGCAGGAATTAGCACTGTCAGTGTTCAGTATTGTTCTGCCAATGAAAATTTCGGGTCTGTAAAGGGATATCCCGAGCAAACTCTAGGGAAGGGGAAAAAGACCAAGTGGGTTATGGCAGTGCCAAATGACGGATTTGAATTTATTGGATGGAGTGACGGTGTTACCAGCTCAAAGAGAGATAAGGAAAGCTTTGATAGTGACACCGTTATCTTTGCAGAGTTTGCCATGCCGAAAAGTGAGCTTCCTCTGTTTTCTTTTACTATGGAAAATGGAGATGAAGTGACCTCAAAAACCGAATATACACCTATCAAGCTTTCTGTTTCAAATGCAGAAGAGGAATATTGCTTTGAGGAGCTTGAGGGTGATCTCCGCGGAAGAGGTAATGCAACATGGAAAATGGAGAAAAAATCCTATAGATTAAAGCTTGGCAAAAAGACGAATCTTTTGGGACAGGGCAGAGGAGAAGCGAAGGATTGGATATTGCTTGCAAATCATTGCGATCAAACCTTGCTTCGCAATTATCTTGCTTTTTATCTCGGAAGACAGCTCGACGGAATAGAGTATACCTCCTCCGGCAGCTTTGTTGAGGTTATGATAAACGGCTCATATAAAGGAGTGTATCTGCTCTGCGAGCAGGTTGAGGTGCATCAAGCTCGTGTTGACATTAACGTTGATCCAAATGAGCTTGACACAGGATATCTTATAGAGCTTGACCAATATGCCGATGACGATGAGGGTGCTCTTGAGGGTGTTACATATTTCACTGCCGGCGGACAGATGTATACGGTTAAAAGTGATGCCGGCACCGAGCAGATGGAATTCATAAAAGAGTATATTTCAGAGGTTCACAGGGCGATAAACGGTGGAAGCAAGGCGAAGATAGAGGAGCTTGTTGACCTTGATTCTGCAGTTGATATGTATCTTATTCAGGAATTTATGCTGAATATAGATGTTGGATGGTCTTCATTCTTTTTGTATAAAAAGCCGAATGGCGGAAAGCTCTATTTCGGTCCTGTTTGGGATCTTGACCTTGCCGCAGGAAATGACCGCAGACTTTTTAGCGGTGATCATGAGGGAATTTATGTTGCAGACGGTGCCGGACTTGGCTTAAAGCAGGAAAACAAGTGGTTTATTGCCCTTATGAAGCAACAGTGGTTTAAGGACAAAGTTTTTTCTCGCTGGGAGGAGACAAAGCCGATTTTTAAGGAGCTTTCCTCTGTGGCAGAGAATACCGCAAGCTCAATGAAAAACGCAATAGACCGAAATTTTGAAAGATGGGATATTTTCGGATCCCGTATCAATCAAGAGCCGGATGTTGTTGTTTTACTTGCGAATTATCGCCAACATTCAAAGCATCTTTATAAATGGCTTTCGGATAGATATCTTTGGCTTGACAACTATTTTTCAGGTCAGTGATTTATAAAATTGCTAAAAAGAGGCAGATTCTGAATCTGCCTCTTTTTTATGTGTATAGCCAAGCCAGGTTAAAAACCGATTTAATACAACCTATTCATCTCACGCTAACCTCTCCCGAAACTATTGTTTCAAAAGTTTTATCCGGATTTTGGACTATGAGTCCAAAATTTTCATCAATATCGACCGCAATTGCTGTGGGGAAAAGCTCCTTGTTTTGTGAGAAGGCAACTTTCGGGTCTATGCCATCTGGTGCCAATGACTGCTTCAAAATGTGTATTTCTTTGCCAAGGGTTATGCAATTTTTGCGGTATTCCTTCACATATTCATTTTTGAGATCGCATTCACTTTGGGGACTGACGACAATTTTGGCAGCCTTATCCACCTCAGAGGCAAGCACCTTTAAAAGCTCTTTTTTATCTGTTCTTTTCCCGGTTAAAGCATAAATGGAAGAAGCTATATTTTTAAGCTCTCCATCAAAGCTTTTCTTTGCTTGGTTTAAGTTTATTCCAATGCCGATTATGAGCTTTTCGGGACTCGAATCATTGGAAAAAACTGTTTCGGCAAGAATGCCGCAGATCTTTTTGTTTTGTAGTAAAATATCGTTTGTCCACTTAATTGACGGACTGATTTTGCAAACAGTGACAATTGCTCTGATAACGGCTACCGCACACATTCCTGTTATCGGGATAAGGTGCTCGGGCAGAACATCATTCAGCTCATAACAGAAAGAAACATAAAGTCCGCCATCCTCTGAAAAAAAGCTCCTGCCCATGCGTCCGTGTCCGTTTGTCTGCTTTTTTGCAACAACAATTTTGCCATTCACCTGCTCCTTTTTGCAATATTCGTTTGTGGATGGCAGTGTGTCAAACTCTATCAATCTGTCTTTTAGCTGAGAAATATTTGAAGCTCTTTTCTTCATCATATCAAAAGTTCATTTTGTTCCAGCCCCAATGACTGCATTCTTCATATTTTACATATATGCGGTCGGCTCTTATTCCCAGCTTTTCTTCATAAAGAGTGCAGATCCTCCTCGTTAGAGTATCATAAGCACTCTCGGAAGCACTGCCGAAAATGCTGACCTCAACATATGCTGTGTCACTGCTGTCATCACCGCGAAAATACATTTTAGCATCATCATTAAATGCAAGCATCAGCCATTCCTCGCTCTTTCCCGGAATTTCGGCAATTATTCTGCCAAGCTCAGCCTTTATGATGCGTCTCTCATCATCGGATATTTTCTTTGTTGTTATGGTGTTAATAAAAGGCATTGTTTTTTTCTCCTTATTTATTTTTCTCTTCTGACAAAAGAAATTGCTTTGCTTCCTTTGACCCCTCAAGCGCAGCCTCTTTTATAAAATGCTGCCCCAGCTTTTTGTTTATTGGGCAACCCACGCCCTCGATGTTGTAAAGACCAAACAGATATTTTGCATCCCGTATGGTTTCGGCGTAAACATCATTTTCGTCCTTGTTAGTTGCAACAATTGAAAGCCAACGATAGGCATCAATCTGGCTTTCTGTTATTGCTCTGCAACGCTCTTCTTCTATTATTTCTCTTTCTTCGTCATTTATATAGCCGCCGAGAGATGCATAGTTGTATCTGCTTTCAGCTCTGTGAAAGGGTATTCTGCAAATATTGCTTACAGTTGGATTGCCCACATATCCGATAGAACAGGCCGTTGCCAGATATAGCTGAGCCTCGGGGCAACCGTTGTTTGCGCTTATCTCCATATATCTCACAGCTTTGGCAATGTCTCTTTTAACGCCAATGCCGTTCATTGTCATAACGGCAAGATTATAGGCTGCATCTCCCCCCTCAAGATAAACTGCAACGGCATAAAAATCGGCAGCCTTTGCTGTATCAAGCTTGGCTCCTATGCCGAATTGATGCATATAACCCATATTGAACATTGCATCAAGATCGCCTTCATATGCAAGCTCAAGGTAAAGGTCGGCGGCCTTTTCGTATTCACCCTTTGCATATAATGCATTTGCGGAAATTAACTTATTCATCTAAATATATTAATCCTTTCGGAGTATTATGGCGTCATTTCTGCATAATATTTTATCACAACAAAGCAGAAGTGTCAAGGATAGCGTGATTTTTTGCATTGCTTTTTCATATGATATAGTATTATTTACGAAACTCTGAGGTGGAGGGGCTATATGGTTATTGAAAGGGTAAAAGCAAAGGAAAGAAACGATGTTAGAAAGGGCCTTACATATGAGGAGGTTATAAAAAGCCGGAAAGAATATGGCGAGAACAAGCTCACTCCTCAAAAAAAGAAGTCGTTTGCGGCGCAGTTTTTCTCCAATTTGGGAGATCCTGTTATAAAGATACTTTTATTTGCTCTGCTTCTTAATATATTGTTTCTCATTCGCGGTGGGGATATATATGAAACTATCGGAATAGGCATTTCTGTGTTTCTTGCAACCTTTATTTCAACATTCTCCGAATATAGCAGTGAGGCGGCATTTCGCCGTTTGGAGGAAGAAAGCGAAAATCTGCGTAGCAGGGTGATAAGAGAGGGAGCAGTCCATGAGATACCGTCTTCGGAAATTGTTGTTGGTGATATTGTTCTTCTCTCTGCCGGGGATAAGATACCCTGCGATTGCGCCGTTATATCCGGTGAGGTGGGAGTTGATCAATCTATGATGACGGGGGAGAGCAGAGAGGTTAAGAAAGAACCCGGTGGCGGCAGGAATCGTGAAGATCTGCCTCCCGATCCGTCTCAGCCATACTCGCTTATCGGCGGCTGTAATGTGATATCCGGAAGATGTGAAGCTAAGGCACTTATGGTTGGGGATGCAACATTTCTTGGGGGAATTTCGGGGGAGATAAAACAGCAAACAAGAGAAAGCCCACTCAGAGTTCGCCTTTCAAGGCTTGCAAAAACTATAAGCAGGCTGGGATATATTGCCGCAGTGCTTGTTGCCCTTGCATATCTTGTTAATTCCTTTGTGATAGACAGCAGCTTTCATCCTGCATTGATACTTATGAAGCTTGGGGATATAAGATATCTGCTTTCTCAGCTTCTCCACGCCTTTACTCTTGGCTTAACGGTTTTGGTGGTGGCTGTGCCGGAGGGCCTTCCTCTTATGATTTCTGTTGTGCTATCTGCAAATATCAAAAAAATGGTTCGCGATAAGGTCTTGGTTCGCAAGCCTGTAGGTATTGAGGCGGCAGGCAGTATGAATATACTTTTCACAGATAAAACCGGCACTCTTACAGAGGGGAAAATGAAGGTTAAGGAATATATTTTGGGAGATGGCAGCGCAATTCAAAGCACAAAGGATATGAGGATAATGGATATGTTTGCCCTATCGGGCCTTTATAATACATCCTCTGTTCTCTCAAAGGACGGACACGCCACTGGCGGCAATATGACGGATATTGCACTTTTTGAGAGCGTTTCATCCTATGTGGATAGATTTCCATGGGTAAATGTTGAGGAGCGTATTCCGTTTGACAGCGATAAAAAGCTTTCTGCTGTCCGCATTTCGGGAAAAGAAAGGATGATACTTATCAAGGGGGCACCGGAAAAGCTGTTGCCATATGTCACCTCATCCTTTCGTGGGGATGGCAGTATTGCTCCTTTTAATCCAACTAAATTTGAGAAGAGCATTTCAGAGCGAGCAAAAGCCGGTGGAAGGATAATTTTGATTGCGGAAAGCGATACAATGCCCGGGGAAAGAATGAATTTAAGGCTTATTGGTGCGGTTCACCTTTCGGATAAGCTCAGGCGTGAGGCGCCTATATCTGTGGAAAAGCTGCGCCGTGCAGGCATACAGGTCGTTATGGTTACGGGAGACGGCCTTGAAACCGCAAGGAGCATAGCCGAGGACAGCGGCATACTTAAAGACGGTGTTGATATTTGTATAACAAGTGCAGAGCTCCACAAGCTTTGCGATTCCAAGCTTGCAGAGCTTCTGCCACGAATCGGGGTTGTTGCAAGGGCTTTGCCCTCTGATAAAAGCCGACTTGTGAGGGTTGCTCAAGAGGCAGAAATGGTTGTTGGAATGACCGGGGATGGAATAAACGATGCCCCGGCTTTGCGGCGTGCAGACATAGGGTTTGCAATGGGAAATGGCACGCTTGTGGCAAAAGAAGCCGGGGACATTATTATTATTGATAGCAATCTTTCCTCTATAACCAAGGCCGTTCTTTATGGCAGAGGAATATTTAAAAACATAAGAAAGTTCATTTCGCTTCAGCTAACAATGAATCTTGGCGCTGTTGGTGTTTCTATGATAGGCCCATTTATCGGAGTTGACTCGCCTGTAACCGTTGTTCAAATGCTTTGGATAAATGTGATAATGGATACTCTTGGCGGAATTGCCTTTGCCGGCGAGCACGCACCCGATGAATATATGCTTGAAAAGCCAAAAAGGCGAGATGAAGCTATACTTAATCGCTATATGATTCTTGAAATAATCACAATGGGAGTTTTTACAATAATTCTCTGCTTCGCTTTTCTTAAAACACCTAATATTGTGCGTATTTTCAGATATGAAGAAAACGATCTGTATCTTTTAACGGCATTTTTTGCATTGTTTATCTTTTCAAGCGTCTTTAATTGCCTGTGCGCAAGAACAGACAGTCTCAATTTATTTAAGGGAATAGGTAAAAACAAGATCTTTATTATTATAATGCTGCTTATTTCTGCCATTCAGATAGGTTTTATCTATCTCGGGGGAAGCGTACTAAGAACTCTTCCTCTTACATGGATAGAGCTGAGAGCAACGCTCGTTCTTGCTTTAATGGTTTTCCCCGTAGACTTTCTTAGAAAGGCGATACTTCGTCTCTTTGGTTCAAAGCATATTTCTTATTGAACAGTATGCCAAAAAGCTGTCAGCTTTTCTCACCCACGAGGTTGTTCATCCAGCTGTTGCTGCGAACAAGAAGGAAGCCTGTTGTGCACTTGATAATATCAACACCATAGCAGATGATGTAGATGTAGTATATAGAAAGACTGGTAAATTTGGTCAGAATAAAGGCGAGAAAAACATTAACTGCCCAAATATAAATGCTGTCAAATAGAAAGGTTACCCATGTTTTCCCCCCGGAGCGAAGCGTGAAATATGCGCCGTTCAGAAAAGCATTCATAGGAGTGTAGCAGGCAGATATCAATATGAAAAACGTAGCAAGCTTTTTTATTGAATCTGTGACATTGTAAATTTGTGGAAAGAGAGGGGCAAGAGTCGCCATAAGGCCGCCAACAAAAATGCTGGAGACAACCGAAAAGGCAAGCAGCTTTGTGTCGGTATCTCTTGCCTCTTCCATTTTGTTTGCTCCAAGGAGGTTTCCAACGATAATGGAGATCGCCGTTCCGAGAGAAATAAAGACGATGTTGAGTACATTTGAAAGAGTTGTGCAAATATTAAGTGCGCTGACAACATCCGAGCCCCTTGTTGAAAAACGCTGGGAAAGCATTGTAACGCCAAGGGACCAAAGTGCTTCGTTCAAAAGCAGGGGTAAGCCCTTGAGAGACATATCCATCGCCATGTTTATCGGTACTTTCAGCGAGCGATATACACCAACAATAAATGGGTTCTTTTGGCGGTTAGCGTGAGTCCAAACAATTATTGTTACCATTTCAACATATCTTGATATAACGGTTGCGATGGCGGCACCTTTAACACCAAGTCTTGGAAATCCGAAATTTCCGAATATAAGCAGATAATTGAGAATGAGGTTAACAAAAACCGCTATAATACCGAACACCATAGGAGGCAGTGTTTTATTTGTTTCTCTTAAGGTGCTCGAATACATCTGAGTTATGGCAAAGGGAGCAATGCCAATAAGCATGATCTTCATATATTGGAGGCCGTAATTCATTATGGCTTCAAGGTCTCCGCCGCTTTCGCTCTCGTGCAGAAAAGCCCCCACAAGCGGCTCACCAAAAAGAATAAACACGCCATAGGCTATGGCAGAAAGCGCAACCGCAACCCAAGCTTTAAAGCGGAGGCTGTCTCTGACCCCTTTCATATCGCCTTTGCCAAAGAATTGGGCTGTGAAAATACCTATTCCCGAAAAACCGCCGAAAACGCAGAGGTTGAATACAAACAAAAGCTGATTAACAATGGCAACTCCTGTCATCTCATCAGGCCCTATTCTGCCGACCATTATGTTGTCAAGCATACTCACGAAATTTGTGATTCCGCTTTGTATCATTATTGGCAGTGCAATGGCGGACACCTTTTTATAAAAGGTTCTATCTCCGAAAAACTTTTTAAGCATAATAATTGTACCTCAAATCTCTCGTATCAAAGGAGCTTGTCGGCAACGATCTGCGCGATTCTTTTTATATGTCCGGGAATTAAATATTCCTCGCCGTTACGCATTGCCTTTCCCATGTGAATTTCCTCTTTGTTTACCCAGAAAAAGCTTTTACTTTCACCGGAAAGCGGTTTAAGATCTTCATGAGGGTCTTTATCCTCAGGGAAGATGGCCGCATAAACAAAATCAAGGTTCTGAATTGGCTTGTTTTTGTTTTCGTGTAGCAAAAACATGGGTGCGGGGAGCACAAAGCTGTCGGATATGTCGAGAGCGTTTCCCTTTTCATCACACAGCGAGAGTGCAAGCCCGGATTCTTCAAAAACTTCACGCAGAGCCGCTTCGTGCGGCAATTCGTCCGCTTCTATATGTCCTCCGAGAGGGTAGAGCTGTGAAAATTTTTTGTGCATATGAAGCAGCAATTTTTTCTGTTTAAGGTCGACAACATATGTTGTTGCCGTCATAGTTCTGTTATAATTCAAGAGAAGATCCTCCGCAAACGGTTTTAACAACCCATTATAACACAATATGGATAAATGTTCAATAGCGGAATGACGAATTTTTATCAAACAGGAGTTTGTGGGGGAGTTTAATTATACAAAAAATAGCACACTGCGAAAATTCTGCTTAGCAATCGCTTTTCACAAACGAAAGCAGTGTGCGGCAAGTTGCACCCTTATTGCGCCGGTCGTCCATGGCGCAATAAGGAGGAGTAGGGTGATGCACAGCTCCCTTAGAAAATGCAGAATTGCATTTTCAGAGGAGCGTTGGCTACATAAAGGAAGGGAATCCTTAGAGGGAAAAGTAGTTTCCCTCTAAGTGACTTTTGGTACCTTTGGGTCACGCCAAAGGTACTGCCATGCGGCAT
>JAZUQN010000157.1:0-8582 GCA_045605745.1 Eubacteriales bacterium | reverse complement strand
ACATCCGAAAAAAGAAAGAAGCAGGCAAAGGACTACCGCAATAGCTAAAATTCTTCTCATAAGCACCTCCGAAAAGCTTTGTAAATAAATTATATAATATTTTTTAGGCTTTTTCAATAGAACGATTATGAAATTTTTATTAAGATATAAGCTCTCTTGCGGCTTTTATTGCAGCATCTGAATTTTTTGAAAGAGCCATTATGACATAATCGCCCAGAATTATCACCTTTGCGTTATCGATTGTTGCGTTTATTCCGCTGTCAAGCGAAAGCTTTTGGCTGTTTGCATTTATAAAATGGCATATCGAATCTATCCTATGGAGACACAGCTCAAATATCTCTTCTCGGTCTCTACTTGAACCGCAGTGAAAAACCGCAAATTCTTCGGCATAAAGTCCGGAAGACGTGCGCAGGGAAATACTGAATGTCCTCTTTAGAACGTCGGGCGTTTGCCCCCGACCGTAAAGTGCCAAAAGCAGATTGTCTGAGAGATAATCCGAAGCCCCCGGTGAGCTGAGTGTGGTATACACAGAGCCTGTTTTCAGGTCTTTTGCGGATTTAATCATGGCTTTAAGTATTTCATCCGAGCCGGGACCTTCAGCTTTTTGACAGGATACAGCAAAAATTAAAACTGTTGCAGCTAAAAATGCAAGAAAATATCGAATAATAAGGCTTTTTTCTTTTTTCATAAAGCCCTCCTCAAAATATCGCTAAAACATTTTATGCAACTGAAAATTATTTCTTGACATTGGGAGATAATTGTGTTATAATTATTGGCAGCGATTAGAAAAAATTGCAGAAACCAGATTTTTATATTGGGATATAGCCAAGTCGGTTAAGGCACAAGACTTTGACTCTTGCATTTCGTTGGTTCGAGTCCAACTATCCCAGCCAAATACAGCCATACGGCAAAAGCCGTATGGCTGTATTTCGTTTGGATGCAAAACGAAGAAGCACTCCGAGGCGTATGCATCGAATGAGTATGATTTTCAAAACAGGAGTTTATGGGGGAGTGTTTTCACAAAAAAGAGCACACTGCGAAAATTCTGCTTAGCAATCGATTATCACAGACGAGAGCAGTGTGCTTGCCTATGTTTCCCCGATAAATGGGAATTTAGCTTGCCATAATAAAAATGCTGAGCAGCAAAAGCCGCCCAGCACTTTTTTATAGCTCTTTAAATTCAGTTCCCATTCCGTCTTGTTTATAAAAACGGTTCACCAGGCTTATATATCCAAGCTTCTTCATATCTTCATAGCGGAAGTTATAAGCAGACTTGGTGTGCTTTCCTGTTGCAAGATATCTAATACAGCTTTGGCTGTATTCGTCTATCTTTCTCAGCGAGTCGGCAGTATTTATCAGCGGAAAATACCACCGTGCCCAAGTCAGCTCGTGCTCTATGGGATTTTCAAAAAGCTTTCGCTTAAAAACTCTGATAAACGCTTTTGCAGCCTTTTCCCCATCGGCCCCGGCTCTGGCTTTCCAGCGCATAAGCGCGCGAGATTTTCTCCTCATCTTCGCCTTAAGCTTCTCCACAGATGCCGGTGCCACATCAATGACACCGTCTCTATAACAAATACCTAAAAAAGTCCACGTCTCCCCGGGTGAGGCTCGCTCCTCTTTTGCCTTGTTTATATTTAATCCGGCTTCTGTTAAAAAGGAACTTAACCTTGAAACATCCTGCTCTAAAGCCTCTTTTGTTGTATCAAATAAGATAATATCATCAGAATATCTGGCATAAACCACCCCATTATTCTGAAAATAATGATCCACTTCAGATAGATAGAGGTTTGCAAGAAAGGTTGAAATAGGCGTTCCCGCCATAATTCCCTTTTGCTCGGAAATATAGCTTCCTTTGTCATTAACAAGGGGATTTTTCAACAAGGACTCTATGAAAAGATATGTTTCACGCTCCCCAGACAGAGTTTTGCAAAGAAGAGGCAAGATTTTTTCTGTTGGAACAGAATTAAAATAATTGCTTATATCCGCTTTATATGACCACATTCCACCAATACCGGGGGTGAGCGTCAGCTTTTTCACTGCCTCACGAACTCCTTTATTACGCCGAAACGAATAAAGATTATCTGCAAATAAATAGTCATATTTTCTTTGCAGCAAAAAGGTCAAAAGCTTCAAAACCCAATTTTCTTCATCCGAATAGGTATAAACTATCCTCTTTTTCGCTGAACTCATCTTGCTTATCTCAGTTTTTTTAGGAGGTGAAAATGTGCCGCCGCAAAGAATGCTCCGAACTACAGGCAAATACGCCCCAGACTCGACAAACATCTTAAGTTCCGCAATATCCTTTGGGCTAAGATGACCGCCTTCAAGCTTATATTCATAAAACTCTTGCCAAACTGCAGGGTCTGCCAACGCCCTTAGCATAATATCACCTCCAAAAATAAAAAAACAGAGGGAAAATCATTAAAATCACGAAAATCGTGATACCGGACCGTACACAAGCCGGCTGCCTGCAAAGCCTATTTATGGCTGTGCTGGGTCCTTCACAGGCGCAAAGCGTTTCCCTCTGTTTATTAACTATTGATTATCTTCCGCAAAGTGCACTACGCACACGGTTAACTGCATAAGGCATATCATTGCGATAATTTTCAAAGAAGTGGGTTGTTGCAACACCCTGCTCTCCAAAGATTCGAGCTGCCTTTTTAACCTGATAACGAGCCGCACTGTCATTGCTGTTGATAACGAACAATGCAAGCACAGGCTTGCCGCCACGTTGAAATACAAAGTCAACCGGAATAGTCAGGTCACTATGTGACACACGAGTATATACATCGTATTCACTAAACTCTCTTTTAGTAAGATATGTGAAATATTCCCTCGCCCGACCGGGATAATTATAAGCGTTTACAACAGGATCCTTATCTCCTGTCACGATACGTGCATTCCTTAAAATCTTGCTCGGGCAATTCACAAGGAAAAGATCAGCCGCCATTCCCTCTTTAACACAAGAAGTCTCAGAGTTATCATTGATAAGATATATCTGATATGGGTGGCTGTAGTCCCCATTGATGTAGACATTATCGCCCACGCCGATGCCACCGCTTTGCACAAATCCACAGAGATCGCCGTTGCCTGTGCCATTGTGATACATAACAAACTGTGCCGGAACAAAGCCGGGACCCATGCAAACTGTTTTAGGAGCAACCGGCTCATCAAATTGATGTTGCGGTGACGTGTTCTGCACATTAACAACAGGCGGAGTCTCCTGCTTTGCGGCTGTGCCCATACCGAGCTTTTCTCTCAGTCTCTCCAAAGGATAATTAAGACCGCATCCGGTGCAGCTTGCATCCATGCCGCCGGAGTTCATTTGCAGAGTGCCTCCGCAAAGATCACAGGTTAATTTCATATGATTTTTCCTCCATATACCTTCCAAGGTTTAAAAATGAAAAGTGTTACAACAGTCACTGCAAGGCTCACAACAAAAACAGTTGGCATTTGGTCGTCACCGGCAAATATAGTTCCAAAGAAAGCAAAAAGTCCAACCAATACCAAAATAGTCCACATAACCTTCATTTTTGCATTATCCTTTTTTGAAGGTACAGCGGGGCGTTTTAAAGGAACTTCATATGTCAAGCAAGAGTGCTTCTCTATAGGACATTCCTCTGCTATAGGCCGCCTAAGCTCAGCCTGCTTTTCGCTAAGCCTATCGGCTCCATATTCAAGCCCACAGCCAAGACAAACAGCTTTTTCACCATAGTCATCCAGCTTCAGCTCACCGCCGCACAGATCACACATCAGCTTCATATGCACCACTCCTTTATATAATAAATCTATAAAGCGCATCTAAAAATATTTTAATCATTATATCACTATTTTTTAAACTGTCTGTTACCAAATCCTAAAATTTCTTTGTTCTCAGCTCTGATTTCAAATCCTCAGCTTCCCATTTGCGTCAACAATTAACACTTGACAATGATACTCCTTTAATGTATAATTTTTTAGGATGGATTATTGTCGCCAAAATATAATAAATAATGGAAATATGTTGAAGAAAGGTATATAAATTATGGCTTTTTATCTCTCCGGAATTCATACTCCGCACAGAAAAAAAACAATAAAGCAGCCAACGGCGAAAATGGATGCTCCAAGGTCTGTGTCTATTCCTATGTCAATGCATATCGGAAAACCCGCAATTCCGACAGTTAAGGCAGGCGATCTTGTTAAGGTAGGCACAAAAATTGGCGAAGCAGACGGAAAGATCTCGTCAAACATTTATTCAAGCATCTCCGGCAAAGTAACCAAGATAACAGAATATTTGTCGGCAAGCGGTGCTGTCGCCTCGGCGGTTATAATCGAATCAGACGGTGAAATGGCAGTAGATGAGACGCTCTGTCCTCCTGCTCCAAAAAATAGACAGGAGCTTATTGAAGCGCTCAAAGGAAGCGGCATAGTTGGACTTGGAGGTGCAGGCTTCCCAACTCATGTTAAGCTTGATGTTGACCCCGAGAGCATTGATTTTTTGGTTATAAACGGCGCAGAATGCGAGCCTTATATCACCAGCGACACCGTAACTATGCTCACACGCTCAGAGGATATGAAATATGCACTCATTGAGCTTAATCGGCATCTTGGAATAAAGAATGTTGTTATCGGAATTGAGAATAATAAAAAGGAAGCCATCGCCGTTATGAGCAAAATGGCATCATCCATAACCGAGTGCTCTGTAAGTGTAAAATCTCTCCCATCCGTGTACCCTCAAGGCGGTGAAAAGGTACTTGTTTATCACACAACAGGACGCAAAATTCCTATGAACAAGCTGCCAATTGATGTGGGCTGTGTTGTGCTGAACTGCACTACCCTTGCTACCATTGGCTCTTATCTGCGCACAGGAATGCCCCTCACGGAAAAATGTGTCACAGTTGAGGGAGGAGCCGTTAAGAACCCACAAAATGTAATCGTGCCAATAGGAACATCTCTCTCTGATCTGTTTGACTTCTGCGGAGGCCTTACAGAACAGCCGTCGAAGATCATTTATGGCGGCCCTATGATGGGTATAACCGTTCCTGATGCCAACCGTTCTGTGATGGCAAATACAAACGCTATTCTCGCTTTGACAAACAAGGAAGCAAAGCTTCCAAGGACAACTGCCTGCATCAAATGCGGCGCTTGTATCAATACCTGTCCTTTCGGACTTGCTCCTGTAAATATCGCTCTGGCTTATGAAAAAACGGATGTCGCCGAGCTTACTCGCTTGTCGGTTGAAAGCTGTATGGAATGCGGCTGCTGCAGCTTTGTTTGTCCTGCAAACCGTCCCTTGGTGCAAATAAACAAATTAGCCAAACAGCTTTTGAAAGAAGAAAGAAATAAGGAGGGAAATAAATCATGAGTTCCTTGACCAAAATAATGATTTCTCCCCATATACACAGCGGAAGATCTACTGCAGGAATTATGCGTGATGTGCTCATCGCCTTGCTTCCGGCCACTGTGGCAGGTGTAGTTATTTTCGGTCTTCGTGCCCTGCTGCCTATCCTCACTTGCATAGTGAGCTGTGTTGCCCTTGAGGCACTGTTCAATTACATAACAAAGAAGGATCAAACAGTTGGAGATCTTTCCGCCGCTGTTACAGGCTTGCTGCTGGCACTCAACTTGCCGGCAAATATGCCTATCTGGCAATGTGTTATCGGCTCTCTGTTTGCAATTATAGTTGTAAAATGTCTATTTGGCGGAATCGGCAATAACCTTGTGAACCCTGCTATAACAGCCCGTGTGTTTATGATAGTTGCCTTTGATTCTATGGCAGTTGCTGCATTTCCCGTTGACGCCACAGCCGGCGCAACTCCTCTTGTGGCAGAAAAAATGCCGTCTCTTATGACGCTATTCCTCGGAAACTACGGCGGCAGCATAGGTGAAACCTGCACAGCGGCTCTTTTGCTTGGCGGAATCTATCTGCTGGCACGCCGTGTGATCACATGGCATATTCCAACAGTGTTTATTGGTACAGTTTTTGTTTTCTCTTATTTTATGTCCGGTTTTGATGTAGCTAATGCGCTTGCTCTCACAATGGCAGGTGGCGTATTCATCGGTGCTATATTTATGGCAACAGATTATGTCACCTCCCCCTCAACAGCTAAGGGAAAGGTGCTTTTTGGACTGGGTGCCGGACTTATCACTTGTCTAATAAGATATTTCGGTGTTTATCCCGAGGGTACATCCTTTGCAATTCTTTTGATGAACATACTCACTCCCTATATAGATCAGTGGACAAAGCATAAGATTTTTGCAGACGGAGGCAAATCACAATGAAAAATATAAAAAATCTTGTGGTTTTTGTTTGCATATGCACTGTTATCACGGTGCTCCTTGCACTCACAAATTCACTCACATCACCTATCATTATGCAAAACCAAAATGCTTCAGCAAATAAAGCCCTACTCGAGGTAATGCCGGGCGGCAGTGGCTTTGAAAGCATGGATATTTCATCATTCACCCTGCCGGTGACAGTGTCAGAAGTCCATAAGGAAACCTCGGGCAAGGGATATGTGGTCAAGCTTGTAACATCCGGCTACGGAACCGATATGGTCATCATGTGCGGTGTGGGCAATGACGGCATCATAACAGGTGCGGTTTGTCTTTCATCAAACGAAACTCTCGGAAAAGAAAAAACCTATGGTCAAAATTTTGTAAACAAGGATGCCGCGGCAGTAGAGGCTGTTGATATCATCGCAGGGGCAACAAAAACCACAGCCGCATATAAGAACGCTATCAAGGATGCTCTGAACACTGCAATAATTCTCGGCGGAGGCTCTGTTGACATCCGTACCGAAGAGGAAATTTTGGCAGACAACCTATCGGCGGCTTTGCCGGAGGGAGAAAACGCATTTAAAAAGCTCTTCCTTTATGAGGTTATTGAGGGATTCGATGCAATTTATGCCGCAGAAAACGGCAAAGGCTATGTTTTCGTTATCGGCGAACAGTTCATCGGTGCTGACGCTGACGGTGTTGCAAATACCGATAACACAGAAATTTCGGAAGCGATATCAAATGCAGTTTCTCTGATAAGATCTACAGCTATCGAGGACATCAATCTATCTGCCTATCCGGATCTTGAAAAAACGGTTGTATATGCTGGAAAAACCGCCTCAGGCAACTTTGTTTTTGAAACAAAGGGCGCAGGCTATGGCATTAAGGGCGGAAATGAATATCATCCTGCATCGGGCGAATATATCATAGTTCGTGTGTCAATGACTGCAGATGGCAGAATTATTGATTGCCTCACGATTGCTGAGGGCGAAACAGACGGTCTTGGCGATGCTTGCGCATATGAGAGCTTCTATGGTCAGTTTGATGGTAAAACAGAGGAAAATTATACAGAAATTGACGCCATAAGCGGCGCAACCCTGACCACAGATGGATATAAACAGGCCATTGCTCGTGCCTTTGAGGCACTTAAAACATTGAACGGAGGAGAATCATAATGAGCAAAAACAACTCTCTTTCCGTGCTTTTAAACGGAATCATTAAAGAAAATCCAACACTTGTGCTGATCCTCGGCACTTGTCCAACACTTGCCACAACCACAACTGTAACAGGTGCTCTCGGCATGGGTCTTGCGGCACTGGTGGTTTTGGTCTGCTCCAACATTTTCATTTCGCTTCTTCGCAAAATAATTCCAGAGTCTATGAGAATCCCCTGCTATATCGTTATTATCGCAGGATTCGTCACCATCGTAAAGATGCTTGTTCAGGCATTTTTCCCGGGGCTCTACGAAACCCTTGGAGTTTATCTGGATCTGATTACGGTTAACTGCATTATTCTTGGGCGTGCAGAAATGTTTGCAAATAAGAATCCGGTGATCTCCTCTGCACTTGACGGCATCGGTATGGGCCTTGGATTTACCCTGGCTCTTGGTGCAATGGCAACCATTCGTGAGGTATTTGGCAACGCTTCCTTTGCCGGCATCACAATTCCCTTTATGGAAGAATTCAAGATAGCATTTTTGGCAAAAGCACCCGGAGGCCTTTTGGTTTACGGGTTGCTCATTGCCCTTGTATATGCAATTACCCATGGCAAAGCCCCGGTAAAAAAGTCCTTCTCATGCAATGGATGCCCACACGCGAGCACTTGCCATATAGAAACCTGTTCAAAAAAGGAGGCTGAGATCTGATGGAGGCATTTAAGCTTTTAATTGTTATAATTCTTACCTCAGTTTTTGTGGATAACTATGTTCTCTGCCGCTTCCTTGGTATCTGTCCCTTCCTTGGCGTATCAAAAAAGCTGAATCAGGCAGTCGGCATGGGAGTTGCCGTCACCTTTGTAATGCTTCTTGCAACTGCCGCAACCTGGCCTATTCAATATTTCGTGCTTGATACGCTAAAGCTTAGCTATTTGCAGAATATTGTGTTCATTCTTATAATAGCAACTCTCGTGCAGATTCTCGAAATGCTACTGAAAAAGCTTTCGCCATCTCTTTATGAGGGACTTGGGGTTTATCTGCCTCTTATCACCACAAACTGTGCCGTTCTCGGCGTTACTATCAATAATATTATCGACGGTTACTCCTTTGTGGAAGCAATGGCAAGCTCCCTTGGCTGCGGACTTGGATTCCTTCTTGCAATGGTACTCTT
>JAZUQN010000156.1:0-8675 GCA_045605745.1 Eubacteriales bacterium | reverse complement strand
GCCTTTCTTTTTTCTATATTCATTATTCTTTCCATTCCGGATAGGGTAAGTATTTTTTTAACTCGTTCATTTGGATTTTTTATAAACGTTTCACCCCCCAGCTTTTTCATAAGAGTAAATCTGCCCATTATAAGTCCAAGCCCGGAGCTATCCATAAATTCTACAGAAGAAAGGTCGATGACAAGTAATTTTGGGCGTGTATTTAAAAGCATATCATCAAGCTCTCTTCTAAGCGTAAAAGCGCTATGATGATCTATTTCTCCGCAAAGTCCTATTGTCAGGCGTTCTTTTTCCTCATCAAAATCAGATATAAATAAATCCTTGTCCATTTTAAATCTCCTTTTTTTCTATATTGTATCACCGTGTAAGTGAGAAAAATGTCAAAGCAGGTCACTCATATTAAATTTTATTTAAATTGTTGCAATTATCTGTTTTTTGTGTTATACTGTACTAAATGTGAGGTAGATTAAATGAAAATTAAGAGTTATGCTTTTGCTTCAATGCTTGTTGTGATTTCACTGGCTTTTTCCTCTTGTTCGGGTGTGAAAATGAGGGCCGAGACAAATGAAATTATAACCAAGGATAGAGAGCTTGTTGTTGACATGCCAAGTGAGAAAGAGGTTTTTGGCGAAACAAGGATAAGCTTTGCAGCCGCCGGCGATAATATTATTCATGAGGCTGTTTTTACAGATGCAAAGAAAAACGCTGCAGTTTATGCATCAAGCACCGGGGTAAGTGCTGAATATAGATTTACAGATATGTATAAAGGAATTGCAGATATCATAAGCGGTGCAGATCTTTCATATATTAACCATGAAACGCCGGTTGCCGGTGAAGGCTTTAAAATTTTGGGATATCCTGATTTCAATGCCCCAATTGAGGTTGGAAACGATCTTGCGGAGGTTGGTTTTGACATAATAAATATTGCAAACAATCATATGCTTGATATGGGGGAGAAGGGTTACCGAAACACGATTGCTTATTGGAACGGCAAAGCCGAGGAAAAGGGCCTAACGGTTATTGGAGGATATACCCGTTCTGATTATGACAATGTTAGATTTGTTGAAAAAGACGGGGTTAAGATTGCGCTTCTCTCATACGCTTCGATGATAAACGACAAGCATCGAAATGCTTTGAGCCAGGGCAGTGATCTTCTTGTGCCCTATGCCAAAGAGGAAGATATGACAAGACAGGTAGGCATTGCTAAGGAGGCCGGAGCCGATGTTATTATTGTGTCTATGCACTGGGGAGATGAAAATGATTTTGAACCCAATGCATCCCAGAAGCGCTATGCAAAGCACCTTGCTTCTCTTGGAGTTGATGTTATTATCGGCACCCACTCTCATACGCTTCAGCCAATTGAATGGATAGAGGGGGAGGGAGGCCACAAAACTCTTTGTGCATACTCTCTTGGCAACTGTCTTTCAACAATGCTTTACAGCTACTATATGGTTGGTGGAATACTAACTTTTGATATAGTTGAGGATGATTTAGGTGAAACAAAGATAGAAAATCCAATGCTTGTACCTATGATGTGTCATTACAGTATGAAAAGGGATAGTCTTAAGCTTTATAAGCTGGAGGACTATACCGAAGAGCTTGTTTTTTCACACGGCGCACAGCTAAATGGAGCATTTACGATGAGCACGCTCCACGGATATGTTAAGAAAACTATTGACAGTGAATTTTTGCCGGAGAAATTCAAATAAAAAAGCTGAGTTTTCACTCAGCTTTTTGCTTTAATGTTTGAGGTTTTATAAACAGGAGTTTATGGGAGAGCTGCAGTTTTACTAACAAGAGCATACTGCGAAGTTTTTGCGTAACTATCGCTTATCACAAACAAAAGCAGTGTGCTCTCCTATGTCTCCCCGATAAATAAAAATTTATTTATATAAAACAGGCTGATTAACCATACTAAATCAGTCTGCTAATTTTACTCCCAATTCTCTTTCGTGTTTCCATAGAATACCGGAGAAAAAGCACGGAATGACAAATTGAAATTTGTCTTGTTGACATTTAACCTTTTTTATGATATAATTTAGAAGAATAGCTGCCACCGGGTAGTATAATGCGTATGCATTCGTTTACACATCGTTAGGTCTTAGAAGATGTGTATGCGGATGCTTATTTTTTTGGAGGCTGTATGAAAAGATTACTGTCCTATTTTTCTATGCTTGAGATTACCCTTTGGTGTTCATCAATTGCATTGATCCTCATTTCCTTTATTGCTTTTGATCGAGCGAATTACCTTACGCTTATAGCTTCGCTGATCGGCGTGACCTCACTGATATTTAATGCTAAGGGCAATCCCTTAGGGCAGGTGCTGATGGTAATTTTCAGCTTGCTCTATGGCGTTATTTCCTACACATTCTCCTATTACGGCGAGATGATTACATATATCGGTATGACAATGCCAATGTCCTTGTTTGCTCTGATATCTTGGTTGCGTAATCCTTACAAAGGTAATCGAGCCGAAGTCAAGGTAAATAGCATTAGTAGGATGGAGCAGATGTTGATGTGGATTGCAACTGTCGCTGTAACCCTTGTCTTTTACTTCATTTTGGAGCATTTCGACACGGCAAACATCGTTCCAAGTACAATTTCTGTCACTACGAGTTTTCTTGCTGTATATCTGACCTTCCGCAGAAGTCCGTATTTTGCCTTGGCTTATGCGGCAAACGATATCGTTCTCATTATTTTATGGATACTTGCAAGCGTTTCTGATATTCGGTATATCTCTGTCGTTGTCTGTTTTGTGGCGTTTTTGTTCAATGATATCTACGGCTTTATCAGTTGGCAGCGGATGAAGAAAAGACAGGGCAAGTAGTTATCACGCTTCGTTGACGAGCTTTCCCATCATATGCTCAATCTCAAGGCAAAGAACGGCGGTGTTGCCTCCGAATTTTTCAATCTCGCTATAGATGTAATCAGTATCATCCGTAAAGCGCTTGCAAAAGTTCACCATAAGCTCTTCAGACCAATCGTCTACAATGTGAATGCGTCCGAATATGATCACGCTTTTGATATTGAGAGACCAATGCCCGTCCTTGTGATAACCCTTGTCGCAAACGCAGAAAGAAACCTTATCACTGCTTGCAATCGCATCGAGCTTATGTCCGCCCTTTCCGCTGTGGAAATAGATCTTATTGCTTTTTTCGTCAAAATAAAAATTGATAGGCAGAGCGTATGGATAACCGTCATCGCCGTTAACGGCAAGCACGCCACGCACCTCTTGTTTTAATATTTTCTCGCACTCATCCCACGAGAGCTTTTGCTTCTTTCTCGTTAAGTCTCTGAACATACCTTTCCTCGCCAAATTCCAATTTATCGAACACGGTTGCTTTAAGCGGGAACACATAACCGAATTGGGACTAATTTTTAATCATAATTTTGCGTACTTCAGTATCATTTAATATCTATATCAAGCGGCAAATCGATTTCATCTGATACATATTTTCCGTTTTTCTTTCGTTGCTTGACACATTCTGTAAGCAAATATTCAATTTGACCGTTTACCGATCTGAAATCATCCTCTGCCCATGCCACAATTGCGTTATAAAGCTTTTCAGAAAGGCGCAACGGTATCTGCTTTTTTCCGTTTTCTGCCATATTAATACAAGCTTCCTGAATTTACTATAGGCTGTGCATCACGGTTTCCGCATAGAACAACCAAAAGATTTGAAACCATTGCCGCTTTTCTTTCCTCGTCAAGCTCAACAGTCTTATTTTCGCTTAATCTTTCAAGAGCCATTTCAACCATGCCAACAGCTCCGTCAACTATCATTTTTCTTGCATCGATAATTGCAGAGGCCTGTTGTCTTTGAAGCATAACAGCTGCTATTTCTGTTGCATAAGCAAGGTAGGTTATTCTTGCCTCAACGATCTCTATGCCTGCATCCGCAACCCTTGATTGAATTTCATCTCTGATTCTTGCTGCAACTATTTCACTTGAGCCGCGAAGGCTTCCGTCGTCTGCAAGTCCATCTCCGGTCGTATCGATTCCGGGTGCAACATCATATGGATAGATGCGCACGATATTGCGGAGTGCTGTATCGCACTGCAGTGAGAGATATTCCTTATAGTTATCAACATTAAACACAGCTCTTGCCGTATCAACAATTTTCCAGGTGACAGCAATGCCAATTTCAACAGGGTTACCGAGGCAATCATTGATTTTTTGTCGATTATTGTTTAGCGTCATAATCTTCAATGAGATTTTTTTGTTTGGTACTTCGGCTGAAATTGCTTGAGCAGAGGCTATGCTTGTAACCTTTTTCACATCACCGCTCTGATTAAGCTCTGTTTTTGCAGCCGGATTTACGCTTGTGCAGAAAGGATTAACATAAAAGAAGCCATCGCCCTTTATTGTTCCGATATATTTGCCGAAAAGTGTGAGAACAAGTGCCTCTTGTGGCTTGAGAACTCTGAGTCCAAGAAATGGAATCCATCCAATGCATATGTAAATGATTGCAACAATGAATAGTATGGGGGATTTTCCCTCATCCATCATCATTCCTCCAAAAATTACGCCTACTATAGAGGCGATGTAGAGAATGCCGGTGAGGATCATAACCAGCATACCGTTTTTCTTGTTAGTTAAGACTATTTCTTTCATAGAATTACCTCCTTTTGTTGATATCATAATGATATCACATCGGTATGCGTTTGTCAAGGATAAGAACCATTGTTTACAAAATGTTAAAAAAGCAGACCTCAAATCAGAGGTCTGCTTTTGATTAATTTAGATAAAAAATTTAGGATTCAATTTTTTCTTTGTAAATATAGCTTGAAATAACTGCACCTGTACTGCCGTTAACATATTTAATTTTAATTTTTATGTTACGAGGAGAAACACCCTTTGTCAGAAGAGAATAATTGCAAGCATTTATGGCATATTCAAGGTCTTTTAGCTGTTTTTCATTGGTTGCGTTATTCTCTGAGACCATTAATTCAATAGTTTTTAAGTCATCAGAAATTTTAATGTTTTTGTTTTTCTTTGCATTTGCAAGATAATTGGCGGCAGCTTTCTTTAGTTCCTTATTTTCATTTATTGTAAGCTTGATTAAAAACCTTCCGTCTTTAAAATATGGCGCAGTATCTCCAAGTCTATCTTTAGGCGAAAGCTTTAAATATTCGGAAGTTGTATAACCGCAAACCCTATCAAATTCTTCTGTGGTAAACTCGTATGTAATAAACGGAATGAAATCAGAAACAAACCCGAAGATGAATGGTGACAATATTGTAATAACACCAAGCGTTACCAATATGGAAATCATAAATCTTTTTCTTTTTTCTTCTGGGGTATGGTAAAAAAATCTCTCGTTTTTAATTTTCATAATTATTAAATATCAACTCTATTTCGTGTTTTTCCATCATTGAACGCTTCGATATTGTTACACATCTCGTTTATAAGGCGTACTCTCGTTTCGTATGCTCCCCAAGCGATATGAGGAGTCATGCAAACATTTGGCAGAGCAGCTATCTTTGAATATGGATGATAGGTAGGGAAGGGCTCGACTGAATAAACATCACATCCAAAGCCGGAAATGCTATTGCTTAAAATAGCTTCTGCAACAGCAGCCTCATCAAGGACTGCTCCGCGCGCAACATTGATTAGTATGCAGGATTTTTTCATAAGCGAGAGCTGTCTTTTTCCTATCAATCCACGGGTTGTTTCATTTAGTGGGGTGTGAACGGAAATAATATCAGCTTCTTTACACAGAGTGTCTATATCCGTGCAATCAATATCCGAAACCGGTGTGCGTTTGCAGGCAATAACCTTGCAACCAAAGATCTTTGCGATGTCAGCAACCTTTCTTCCGATATTTCCAAGCCCAACTATGCCCCATGTTTTACCGCGAAGCTCGTTAAACTGCGGCACAAGACAGTTTGCAAGTCCGGAAGCTGTGTATCTGCCATCGGCAACATATGATGTATATTCCGGCAGATGCATTATTATCTGAAGTGCCATAGCAAGTGTCAGCTGAGCTACGCAATCGGTGGAATATCCGGGAACGTTTGTAACGGCAATTCCGTGCGAACGGCAATATCCAACATCGATATTGTCAAATCCGGTAGCAGCCTCACAAACAAGCTTAAGATTTTTTGCATGGACAAGGCTTTCTAAATTCAGCTTATATTTATTTTGAACGATGACATCGGCGTCTGCGGCTCTTGCCGGAAACTCATCGGGCGTTGTTGTTTCATAAACTTTGAGTGTGCCGAATTTTTTGAAAACCGCATAGTCGATGTCTGCACCTATGGAGGCGGCATCAAGAACGATTATTTTAAGATTTTTCATAATTCTCCTGAAAGTTAAAAGCTAATTGAAGTTTGACTGTTTAAAGTGGATTTTTGAACAGTTGGATTATACGGAATACCAAGATGCTCATAAGCCATTCTTGTTACAACTCTGCCTCTCGGAGTTCGGCTAAGATAACCGATCTGCATCAGATACGGTTCATATACATCTTCAAGCGTCACTGCTTCTTCACCGACTGTGGCGGCAAGCGTTTCAAGGCCAACGGGGCCACCATCGTAAAACTTAATGATTGTTTCAAGCATCTTTCTGTCGGTATTGTCAAGTCCAAGTTCATCAATCTCGAGCTTTTCCAAGGCAAAATTAGAAATATTTGAATCAATTTTTCCGCTACCCTTGACCTGTGCAAAATCACGAACTCGTTTTAAAAGTCTGTTTGCAATTCTTGGAGTTCCTCTTGATCTCGATGCAATTTCATATGCACCGTCATCGGTTATTTCCATTTCAAGAATACCGGCACTTCTTTTGACGATCTTGGCAAGCTCTTCAGGTGTATAAAGCTCAAGCTTAAGCACAACGCCAAATCTGTCGCGAAGCGGTGTTGAAAGCTGTCCTGCACGAGTTGTTGCGCCGATTAATGTAAATTTAGGCAGATCGATTCTTATACTTCTTGCGGCAGGGCCTTTGCCGATGATTATGTCAAGAGCAAAATCCTCCATTGCAGGATAAAGTATTTCCTCAACATTTCGTGATAGACGGTGTATCTCGTCTATGAAAAGAACATCACCTTCATTGAGATTGGTTAACAGTGCGGCAAGGTCGCCTTGCTTTTCTATTGCAGGGCCGCTTGTCACTCGCATATTAACGCCCATTTCATTTGCAATTATACCTGAAAGTGTTGTTTTTCCAAGTCCGGGAGGGCCATAAAGAAGAACGTGATCAAGGGAATCGTTGCGAACCTTCGCAGCCTCGATATACACCTTGAGATTTTCTTTTGCTTTTTCCTGGCCGATATAATCACCGAGCTCCTTTGGGCGCAGAGAGTTTTCACTGTCGGTGCCGCCCGAGTTGTCCTCCGGGGAAGCTGAGGTAGTCATGAGTCTGTTTTCAAAATCAAATTCGTTTTCGGAGTCGAACATAAGTGTCTCCTTTTATTTCATAAGTTTTTTCAGAGCCACTCGGATGATATCCTCAAGCTCAAGATTTGCTGTGTCAATGGCCTTAAGAACGGTGATTGCCTCGCTGCGTGAATATCCAAGCACAACAAGTGCGTCTTGAGCCTCAGAAAGTCGATTTTTCGGTGCTTCTGTGAGTATAATTTCATTTCCTGACGAGCTTGTTGCAGTGCGGTTTTCCTTTGTTAGCTTATCCTTTAGCTCAAGGACTATTCTTGCAGCAGTTTTGGCGCCAACTCCACTTGCTTTGGAAAGAGTTTTTGTGTCCTCTGAGCAAACTGCAAGGGCGAATTTTTCTGGCGTCAGCAATGTTAAGATAGCCATTGCGGCCTTTGGACCAACACCTGAAACCGATATAAGCATTTTGAAAGCTGAAAGCTCCTCCATGCTATAAAATCCAAACAGCTCAACATCATCCTCTCGCACTGCAAGATAGGTATAAAGCTTTATTGTCTGCCCATCTGTCATATTTGCCTTTGGGGATGGAAGCGAGTCATGAGTTGTGCCACTTATTGTAAGCTTGTAGCCAACGCCGCCCACATCTATAACAGCAATTGTGCTTTCAAGAACTGTAAGTTTTCCATTAAGATAATAAAACATATTTAAAGCTCCTCATTCTTGTCAGTTTCTTCAATTTTTGTAACTGTTTCCGGAATTTCCTCGATAGTGATGGTTAAATCATCCGAATTGTCCTCTGTATTTTTCTCGTTTTCATATATCGGTCTGATCTTTCTCTTTTTTACTACATCGAGAGCACACAGTAAGACAAAAAGGACAACACATACGATTGAGCAGCCGGCTCCCAAAACAAGTGCCTTCGGCATATAGTTCATTTTAAGAGTGTGTTCGCCAAGCTCCTCTATATCAAAGGATATGAGAGCTCCAAGCGATTTACGATAATTGACTTTTTCACCGTCAAGATAGATATGCCATCCCTCGTCATAAGGGATTGTAACAAGTATTGTTTGATTGGCTTCTTTGGTTGTTATTGTTCCATTGAAGCTACTCTCGGTATAATCTGTGATATTATATTGAGTTTCGGCCAATTTTGATATTGCGTATCTAAATACATCCATATCAAGATAGAATAGGCACGGAATGTCGGTTTTGACATATATCTCATTTTGATCCACAGTCATTGAAATGCGCATTGTGTCCCCCTCTTTAAAGGATGTGCCAACAGTTACTATTCTTGAGGTTTCGTTTCCATAGAAGGTATCCATCGGAACGCTGTCAACCTT
>JAZUQN010000155.1:0-2597 GCA_045605745.1 Eubacteriales bacterium | reverse complement strand
AAGAATCAAAAAATCTATTAAATCAAGACTGAAATTATAGGAGTTGGTATAATGAAGACAGTAATGCTTGTATTCGGAACTCGCCCGGAAGCAATAAAGATGTGTCCGCTTGTAAATGAGCTGAAAACAAGGAAAGCGCTGAGGACGGTGGTTTGCGTAACAGGGCAGCACCGCCAGATGCTTGATCAGGTTTTGGAGGCATTTAAGGTAGAGCCGGATTATGATTTGTCGGTTATGAAGGAGAAGCAAACTCTTTTTGATATAACAACAAACATACTGAATGGAATAGGGGGTGTTCTTGATGAAGTAAAGCCGGATGTGGTACTGGTACACGGTGACACATCAACCACATTTGTAACAGCCCTTGCTTGCTTTTATAAGCAGATAGCGGTTGGCCATGTTGAGGCAGGACTTCGTACATATAATATATGGAGCCCATATCCTGAGGAGTTTAACAGACAAGCTGTTGGAATCGTTGCCGAATATAATTTCTCGCCCACAGAGCTATCAAAGGAGAATCTTTTGAGAGAGGGAAAGGACCCTGCAAAGATATATGTCACAGGAAACACAGCCATTGATGCTCTAAAGACAACTGTCAGAGAGGGATACACTCATCCTGAGCTTGAATGGGCAAAGGATTCAAAGCTGATTATGATAACAGCCCATCGCAGAGAGAATTTGGGTGAGCCGATGCACAATATGTTCAGGGCAATTCGCCGTGTAATGGACGAGCATCCTGATGTCAAAGCGATATACCCAATTCACATGAATCCGGTTGTGCGCCAGGCGGCAGATGAGGAGCTGCGAGGCTGTGACAGAATAAGGATAATTGAGCCACTTGAGGTTCTTGATTTTCATAATTTTCTTGCGAGGAGCTATATGATTTTGACCGATAGCGGAGGAATTCAGGAGGAGGCGCCGTCACTTGGAAAGCCTGTTCTTGTTATGCGAGATACAACAGAACGCCCTGAGGGAATCAAAGCAGGCACTCTGAAGCTGGTTGGTACGGATGAACAGGTTATATATGAGAATTTCAAGCTGTTGCTTGAAGACAAGAGCGCATATGAAAGTATGTCAAAGGCAAGCAATCCCTATGGTGACGGCCTTGCCTGCAAGAGAATTGCGGATATTTTGGAGGTAGGAAATGTCACTTTTTAAAGATAAAACGCTTATGATCACCGGAGGAACGGGATCTTTTGGAAATGCTGTGCTTAACAGATTTCTGAAAACTGACATTGGCGAGATCCGCATTTTCTCACGCGATGAGAAGAAGCAGGATGATATGCGCCATGAATTTCAGGCAAAGATGCCTGAGGTGGCAGATAAAATAAGTTTTTACATTGGAGATGTGCGAGATCTTGCCTCGGTTAAAAATGCAATGCATGGCGTTGATTACATATTCCACGCTGCTGCGCTTAAGCAGGTTCCTTCCTGCGAGTTTTTTCCAATTGAAGCTGTAAAAACAAATGTTATAGGAACAGAAAATGTGCTGACAGCCGCAATTGAAGAGGGAGTTAAAAATGTTGTGTGCCTTTCCACCGATAAGGCAGCATATCCCGTTAATGCAATGGGCACATCAAAGGCTATGATGGAAAAGGTTATCGTTGCAAAATCAAGAACGGTCAGCCCGGAAAAAACAAAGATCTGCTGTACCCGTTATGGCAATGTTATGTGCTCAAGGGGTTCGGTTATTCCGCTTTGGATCGACCAGATAAGAAATGGCAATCCTATCACTTTGACAGAGCCTACCATGACTCGCTTCATTATGTCTCTTGACGAAGCTGTTGATCTTGTTCTCTTTGCGTTTGAGCATGGCGAAAGCGGCGATATTTTGGTTCAGAAAGCACCTGCTTGCACTATAAGGACACAGGCAGAGGCAGTTTGCGAGCTGTTTGGCGGAGATAAGAAAAACATTAAGGTTATTGGTATTCGTCACGGCGAAAAAATGTATGAGACCTTGCTTACAAACGAGGAGTGTGCTCACGCTATCGATATGGGAGCTTTTTACCGTGTGCCTTGCGACAAGCGTGGTCTTAATTATGATAAATATTTCAATAAGGGTGACACAGAGCGTAACACTCTTACAGAATTTAACTCCCACAACACAAAGTTGCTTGATGTTGAGCAGACAAAGGCAAAGATCGCTGCCCTTGCTTACATTCAAGAAGAACTTGCGAAATTTGGTAGAAAATAATGAAGATACTTATCACAGGTGCGGCGGGATTTGTGGGTAAAAATCTCTCCGCAGCCCTTCAAAATATTAAGGATGGCAAGGATAGAACTCATCCGGGTATCAAAATTGACGAGCTTTATCTTTATGACATCGATTCGCCCACAGAGCTTCTTGATAGAGCCTGCCGTGAATGTGATTTTGTTTTCAATCTTGCAGGTGTCAACCGTCCTCAGAATCCCGAGGAGTTTATGCAAGGCAACTTCGGCTTTGCGTCCACTCTCCTTGACACACTCAAAAAGTACGGCAACAAATGCCCCGTTATGATCTCGTCCTCTATTCAGGCTACCTGCATAGGTCGCTATGACTCCGACTACGGCAGAAGCAAAAAGGCGGGCGAGGAACTTGTTTTCGCATACGGCGAAGA
>JAZUQN010000154.1:0-2586 GCA_045605745.1 Eubacteriales bacterium | reverse complement strand
GAGAGGTAAACATTGAAGCTTTCTTCCTCAAGAAGCATCTTCAAGCTTTTTGCTGCATTCTCATTTTCGCACATGAGAATGGTTTTGAATCCACCGGCAGAGTAGGTCCTCAGATCTTCACGCAAAAGCTCTAAATTTTCAGAATATGAAACGGTATGCTTTGTTCTAAAACCAAAAAGTCCGCCCAGCTTTTTGCCTGACATACCTCCGGCAAAGGGATCTACATGAATGGTCACATTGCTGTCACAAAAAATTTCAAAAGCAGATGCAGGCTTTGAATATTCTGTATATTTTGAGCTAATGGTTCCACCCTCAAGTAGCTCTTTTACAGTCTCATCCATATGCCAGACCGAGGATTTCAAGCGGTCGGCGGCGGCTGTTGTCCCTCTTATTGCCACAAGGGTTCGGGAGCCGGTTTTCAGATAGTCGAGCATACACACTTTTTCGGGATAGATAAGAGATATATATTTATCTGCAAAATTCAGCTCAAGTCCGCCTTCGATGGCGTGAACCTCGCTTATCAGCTCTTCGATAGCACGCTCGTTGCGAGAGACTTTGATCTGCGCTGAAATTGCCTTTTTGATTTTTTGCCTTGTTTCAGGCGAGATCAGTATTTCTCTTGCAGGCATTATCTCCGCAAGATCGAGATTCTCTGTTATTCTTTGTGTTTCGGTGTCAAACATTGCCATTCGGTCTATCTCATCACCAAAAAGCTCAATGCGAAGAGGCGTGGCACCGCTTATTTCTTTGCCGTCCATGTCGATATATCTCCCGCTTGGGGGGAAAATGTCAATGATCCCTCCACGAACTGCAAATTGTCCGGCACTGTCTACCATTTCTGTTCTCACATATCCGGCGGAAAGAAGCTTGTCAACCGTTTCGTCTATTGAAAGAGAATTTCCATATTCCAGCTTTATGCTGAAGGAGCGCAATATTTGGGGTGGAATGGTATATCCAAGCGCAGCATCAGGTGTGGTTATAACGGCATCAAGCTCGCCGTTCATTATTCCATATAGCACATTAAGCCTCTCATGCTCATACTCATGGGAGGCGGTTATGTTATAAAAAGTTAGGTCGCGGGCAATATAAAAGCCGCATTTTAGACCAAAACGCTCAAGCAGGGCTCTTCCTCTAACCGCATCCTTTTCTTCGGCGCAGATAATGAGGGCACAGCCCCCTTTTTGATATTTGATATCCTCGATAAGAGAAACCAAAAGGGCATCGGATGCTCCCTCGCAAAGGCCACTGGCAACGATAGGCAAGGCTTCTCTTGCACTGTAAGCTTTGAGAGCACAATTCAGAAGCTGAGTATATTCGCTGTCACGCCTTATGCTGTCGCTTAGTATATTCATTTATTCTTTGCCTCCGGCAGAATTTTTGTGAAATAGGGAAACAGGAGTTTATGGGGGAGTTTAATTTTACAAACAAGAGCACACTGCTTTCGTTTGTGTGAGCGATTGCTAAGCAGAATTTTCGCAGTGTGCTATTTTTTGTGAAAAGGCAACTCCCCGACAAATCAAAATTTGCAATCCGAATTAGGTCTTTGCACTGTTGCAGAGCTGCATTGCACCCTCGGCATCTCCTAAAATAAGCTTTTCCAAGCCGCTGTTTGCATAGCCAAACATATCAAAGAGCTTTTTCTTATCTTCTCCCGAAAATTCGGAAAGCACCCAATCAGCAAGATCATAATCCGGATGTGGCTTTTCTCCCACCCCGATCTTTATTCTCGGAAATTTATCAGAGCCCATAAGCGCAATTATGCTCTTTATGCCGTTGTGTCCACCTGCACTTCCGTCACGGCGAACTCTCATTTTGCCAACCGGAAGACTTATATCGTCAAAAATAACTATGATATTCTCGGGGGCTATCTTATAAAATCTTGCGGCTTCCGCAACGGCTTCTCCCGAATTATTCATAAATGTCTGAGGCTTCATAAGCAAAACTCTCTTATTTGCAATATTCACCTCTCCTATAAGTGCCTTGAATTTCAAACGATCGATCTTTACGCCTGCCTTTTGTGAAATGTAGTCAAGCGCCAAAAAACCCGCATTGTGACGGGTATGAAAATATTTATCTCCCGGATTGCCAAGACCGACCACGATATGGGTGATAGGCGCGGTGTTTTCTTCCTTTTTCTGGGCTATTTGCTTGAATAAATCGAAAATATCTGCCATATAATCTCCATTAGAAGTTAAAGTACCTAATAATTATATACATTATATACCTTTTTGTCAAAGAGTTTATTGCCGAATATGACGAAATTAATAAAAAATTTACCTTTTGAACAAAAAATGCTTGACTTATTTATGCAATATATGGTATAATGTAATGCGTGCTCGGTGGAGGCTCTTTTTTGTGTGCCTTGTTTTATGCCGGAGCGCATCCCGTAAAGTCAAAAATTTATATTATAAAAATGGAGGATTACCAAAAATGGCAAAGAAGTATTGCTATCTCTTTACCGAGGGCAACGCAAACATGCGTGAGCTTCTCGGCGGTAAGGGCGCTAACCTTGCTGAGATGACCAACATCTTCAAGGAAAAGTTCCCGGACAGAAACCCTGTTCCGCAGGGCTTCACCATCTCCACC
>JAZUQN010000153.1:0-4398 GCA_045605745.1 Eubacteriales bacterium | reverse complement strand
CGTGATACTCCGTTAAGAGTATCACGCCAAGTGAGTGCTGTAATTTTGATAAAACCCATAAGGGGTAACTTATCTCTTGGAGAACTGAGGAGCACGACGAGCGCCCTTGAGTCCGTACTTCTTTCTTTCCTTCATACGAGGATCACGAGTGAGAAGTCCAGCCTTCTTGAGAGCAGGTCTGTTTGCTTCGTCTGCCTGGAGAAGAGCACGAGCTACGCCATGACGGATAGCACCTGCCTGACCGGAAATACCACCACCGCAAACATTTGCGATGATATCAAACTTACCCTCTGCGCCAACAACGCCGAAGGGCTGATTAACGATGAGTTTGAGAGTCTCAAGTCCGAAATAGTCGTCGATGCCGCGACCGTTGATGGTAACATTACCTGTGCCGGGAACGAGACGAACACGAGCTACAGACTTCTTTCTTCTGCCTGTGCCGTAGAAATAAGGCTTTGCACTTGTATACATACTTATTTACCGTCCTTCCTTAAACTTCATAAGGAGTAGGCTTCTGAGCCTGCTGATTATGTTCTGCGCCTGCATATACCTTAAGGCGTGTGATAGCGGTTCTTCCGATAGTGTTGTGAGGAAGCATACCCTTAACTGCGAGCTGCATTGCAAACTCGGGCTTTGTTGCCATAAGTGTCTTGTAGTTAACTTCCTTAAGACCACCGATATAACCAGAATGGTGACGGTAGAACTTCTGCTCGAGCTTCTTACCTGTGAGAACAGCCTTTGATCCGTTGATAATTCCAACGAACTCACCGCAGTCAACGTGAGGTGTGAACTCAGGACGGTGCTTGCCTCTAAGAATAGTTGCAGCAGCAACTGCTGTCTTACCAAGGGGCTTATTTGCAGCGTCGATCACATACCACTTACGCTCTACGGTTTCTTTCTTTGCCATAAATGTTGACATTTTAGAATCCTCCGTAAATAATATAGTAATTTTTAACCTTGGATATTATAACACTTCTCTTCTCTTTTGTCAAGTGTTTTTTTGAAAAAAGTTAAATATTTTAATTTAGATATCTAATAGCTCTTTTTTTCTCGTTTTTTCATATCTTTTGCTCGTTTTTTTAAACCTCCACAATAATTTTTTTATATTATAAAACAGGCAAGGACACCTTTTATAAGCGTTGATTTTATAATTTTTATTTTGAACTATAAAAATAGTATCAATAATAACGCATATTAATTTATCCCACAGCATATGTTTTATCAAACAATAAAACTATCGGAGGAAAAAATAAATGGGAACTAACAGTTATGCTCCGGAGGGCACAAGAATAGGCAAAAGCGAAAACACCGAATATATCTCTTCTATGCAAGGACTTGAAAAAGCAATGCTTCAAGGCAAAATTCTCGAAGCAACAGCCCTTGTTTGTGATAGAGATATGAATCTTCATGTTGATTTATATGGAATTGATGGCATAATTGAAAGGCGTGAAGCGGTTTTATGCGGAGAAGGAGAAGAAATCAAGGATATAGCAATAATAACAAGAGTCGGTAAGCCTGTTTGCTTTAAGGTTATTCGCATAGATAAGAGCTATGGCAATATTAAAGTATATTTATCGAGGCGAGCAGCACAGATAGAATGCAAAAGCAATTATCTATCTACTCTGATATGCGGAGACATTATCAAAGCAAGAGTAACTCATCTTGAAAATTTCGGGGCTTTTGTTGATATCGGTTGCGGAATATCATCATTATTATCGGTAGATTGTATTTCTGTTTCTCGCATTTCACATCCAAGGGACAGATTAACAAAAGGCGATCTTATTGATGTAGTTATAAAGACGATAGACAAGGAAAATCATCGCATATTTGTCACCAGACGAGAACTGCTTGGCACGTGGGAAGAAAACGCCGCTATTTTTAGCCCTGGCCAAACCGTTGCCGGAATCATTCGCAGTATAGAAAGCTACGGTATATTTGTTGAGTTGGCCCCTAATCTTGCCGGACTTGCAGAAATTCGTGAGGATCGCATTGGAAACTCACTTACAGTTGGTCAAAGTGCCGCAGTTTACATAAAAAGTATTCTTCCAGAAAGAATGAAGATCAAGCTTGTGATGATAGATTCCTGCAAAGGAGACAGCAATGCCGAAAAAACTTCTCCCGAGAGGGTTTTTATAGATACAGAAAAGGTAAATCACTTAAATCATTGGCGTTATTCACCTGAGGGAGCCAGCAAGATAATTGAAACATTCTTTGATGAAGTATAAGAATAAAGGTCTGAGCAGATGGCTCAGACCTTTTTGATTTATATATTATTTTCCGTTAAACAGGTGTTTATCTTTTGCTATGATAAACACCTATAGCAAAAAATGCTGACCCACAAAAGTGAGTCAGCACCTTAATTATTTAATTACTTCTTACCTGTGAGCTGTGCAATTTCTTCAGCAAAGTTATCTTCTCTCTTTTCGATACCTTCGCCCTTTTCAAAGATGTAGAACGCCTTAACAGTAATATCAGCACCCATAGCCTTTGCACAGGAAGCAACATACTTACCAACGCTCATGCTATCGTCCTTAACATAGGGCTGCTCAAGGAGACAAACTCTCTCAAAGAAGAGCTTACCAAGCTTACCTTCAATAATCTTTGCAAGAACTGCATCGGGCTTGTTTGCAAGCTTTTCATCGTTCTTTGCAGCGGAGATCTGAATAGCCATTTCCTCATCGATTGCGCTCTGAGGAACATCAGCCTTTGCAACATACTGAGGGGGATTGCCGGCAGCGATTTGAAGAGCAACGTTCTTTGCGCACTCAACAAATTCAGCCTTAGCAGCAACAGCATCATCTGCCTCAAAAACAACGATAACGCCTGTGTTACCTGCACCGTGGATATATGTGCTCATATTGCCCTCTGCGAGCACAAAACGACGAATGCTGATCTTCTCTCCGATCATAGCGATCTTTTCAACAAGTGCGTCTGCAACTGTGATATCGCTTCCGTCAAACTTGCAAGCGTTAAATGCATCAAGATCTGCGGGCTTATTCTGAAGAAGAGTTCTGAGAAGACCCTTAACAAACTCCTGGAATGTTGCGTTCTTTGCAACGAAGTCTGTCTCAGCATTAACCTCAATCATAGCGGCATTTTTGCCCTCAACCATAATATCAACAACGCCTTCAGCGGCGATTCTACTTTCCTTCTTTGCAGCAGTTGCAAGACCCTTTTCACGAAGAATCTTTACGGCTGCTTCTACATCACCATCAGCTTCAACAAGTGCCTTTTTGCAGTCCATCATACCAAGACCGGTCTTTGCACGGAGAGCTGCAACATCTTTTGCTGTGATCTGTGCCATTTTAATTTCCTCCAAATATATAGTGTAATTTTTATACAAAAAGCGGAATTATTCAGCGTCAGCTGCTTCCTTTTCCTCTGCTGCCTCTTCAATGCTGGGCTCTTCAACAGCTGTTTCTTCGCCCTGCTTGCCTTCGATAACTGCATCAGCGAGAACAGAGGAGATAAGCTTGATTGCGCGGATAGCATCGTCATTACCGGGAATTACATAATCTGCATCATCAGGATCGCAGTTTGTATCAACGATAGCAACAACAGGAATACCGAGCTTCTTTGCTTCGAGGATAGCGTTCTTTTCTTTTCTGGGGTCAACTACAAATATTGCGGAGGGGAGCTGCTCCATTGTCTTGATACCGCCGTAGCTCTTTTCAAGATCGAACATTTCCTTCTGCATACCTGCAACTTCCTTTTTGGGAAGGAGATCAAATGTGCCATCCTCCTGCATCTTAACAAGACTGTTAAGACGACCGATAGACTTCTTGATTGTCTTGAAGTTTGTCATCATACCGCCGGGCCAACGCACATTTACATAGTACATACCGCATCTTGTAGCTTCTTCCTTGATAGCTTCTGCGGCCTGCTTCTTTGTACCTACAAAGAGGATAGTGCCGTTCTGAGCGGCAACATCTCTTATGAACATATAAGCTTCTTCAAACTTCTTAACAGTTTTCTGAAGGTCAATGATGTAGATACCGTTTCTTTCTGTGAAGATGTACTCTGCCATCTTAGGGTTCCATCTTCTTGTGTGATGTCCAAAATGGACGCCAGCTTCGAGAAGCTGCTTGATTGAGATTACAGACATTTTAATGTCCTCCTTCGGTTGTTTCCACCACAGAGGCACCTCGCCAAAAGCCATATGGCACCGACAGCGGTCAAGCTCTCTGTGTGTGTATTATTTTATTTTGCGTCACTAATGTGCGCAATACAAGATATTTTAACATTATTTCTTCAATTTGTCAACACCATTCAAAAATATTTACATTTTTTTAACATTTGAACCCCAAAAATCCTTTTTTACCCTTCCCTTTACAGTCGCATTCGTATTTGCAGTCGGCTTCGCTTATTCTAACAAGTATTGCATCCTCGCCTATACAT
>JAZUQN010000152.1:0-6042 GCA_045605745.1 Eubacteriales bacterium | reverse complement strand
AGGAAGCATAATAGTTGCTCTCAGCTTACCATTGATCTGAACCGCTATTTCAACGCTGGAATCAACCGTTTTAGCTTCATCATAAGTTGGCCAAGGAGCAAGCGAACAGAAACCTTCTCCGCCGTGCTTCTCCCAGATTTCCTCACAAAGATGAGGCGCAAAAGGACAAAGCAAACGAACAAGTGTCATAAGCTCATCAACTGTGAGAGTGCCAACAGAATTAATCTCGTTAAGAAGCTCCATCATAGCGGCAATAGCAGTGTTAAACTTCATATCTTCAATATCAGAGGACACCTTTTTAATTGTCTTGTTGAAAGGCACCTCAAGCTTTTCGGTAACACCGCTTCCCTTTGCCATTTCCGGGAGGTCAGCAATTCTCTCGAGGAATCTCTTGCAGCCCATAACACTGCTTTCAGACCAAGGAGCTGCACTTCCGTATTCACCCATAAAGAGAATATAGGTACGAAGAGCATCAGCACCAAGCTTTTCAACGACATCGTTAGGATCGATAACGTTTCCTCTTGATTTACTCATCTTAACACCATCGGGGCCAAGTATAAGCCCCTGTGCAGTTCTCTTTGCATATGGCTCTGCAACCGGCACCTCACCAATGTCATAAAGAAATCTATGCCAGAAGCGTGAATATATCATATGTCTTGTGACGTGCTCCATGCCGCCGTTATACCAATCAACAGGAAGCCAATACTTCAGCTTATCCATATCGGCAATTCCCGTAGCACACTTAGGGTCTATATAGCGCAGGAAATACCAAGAAGATCCTGCCCACTGTGGCATGGTATCTGTCTCTCTTCTTGCCTTGCCGCCGCACCTTGGGCACTTGCAGTTAACAAATTCCTCTATCTTTGCAAGCGGGCTTTCGCCATCCTTACCGGGCTCAAATTCTTTAACAGGCGGCAAACGAAGCGGCAGCTCTTCATAAGGAACGGGAACCATTCCACACTCGGGGCAATGAACGATCGGAATAGGCTCGCCCCAATATCTCTGTCGGTTGAACGCCCAATCCTTCATTTTATACTGTACGCCCTCTTCTCCAATTCCCTTTTCATCAAGGTAACAGAGCATACGCTTGATAGAATCCTTCTTATTCGTATAGCCATTGAGGAAATCAGAGTTGACCATCTCACCATCCCCTGCATAAGCAGCCTCGGCAATATTGCCTCCCTTAATAACCTCAACAATATCAAGACCGAATTTCTTTGCAAAATCATAGTCTCTTTCGTCGTGAGCGGGAACCGCCATAATAGCACCTGTTCCATATCCCATCATAACGTAGTCGGCAATGAAAATCGGAATTTCCTTGCCTGTAATAGGATTGATGGCTCTCATACCTTCAATGCAAACGCCGGTTTTATCCTTTACAAGCTGTGTGCGCTCAAATTCGGTCTTCTTTGCACACTCACTGCGATATGCCTTTATAGCTTCCATATTGCCAATTCGGTCTGCAAGCTTATCTATCATAGGATGTTCGGGCGCAATAACCATAAATGTAACGCCAAAAAGGGTATCGGGTCTTGTTGTATATATGCGTAGCTTTTCATCAGAATCTGCAATCGGGAAATTTACAAAAGCACCCGTAGACTTTCCGATCCAGTTTACCTGCTGCTGGATAACCTGGGGCAGATAGTCAAGTCCCTCAAGTCCTTCGAGCAACTTGTCGGCATACTTTGTAATTCTCAGATACCAAACATCCTTAGATTTCTGAACGATATCGCTATGACAAATATCGCATTTGCCGCCCTGAGAATCCTCGTTTGAAAGGACAACCTTGCAAGAGGGGCAATAATTGACAAGTGCATTATCACGAAATGCAAGACCGTTTTCAAACAGCTTAAGGAATATATACTGTGTCCACTTATAATAATCCTCCTCTGTTGTGTCGATAACTCTTGTCCAGTCAAAAGAAAAACGAATCTTTTTGAGCTGCGAAGTGAACTTTTCTATATTCTTATCAGTAACTATTCTTGGATGAACACCGGTCTTAATCGCAGTGTTTTCTGTTGGCAGGCCATATGCATCAAAGCCGATGGGGAAAAGCACATTATAGCCCTGCATTCTTCTCTTTCTTGAAACCACCTCAAGACCGCTATAAGCCTTTATATGTCCAACGTGCATACCTGCGCCCGAGGGATAAGGAAACTCAACAAGCCCATAAAACTTCGGCTTATCAGAGCAATCCTTTGCCTCAAAAATATGGGCATCATCCCATTTTTTTTGCCATTTGCTTTCGATTTCGGTAAAATTATACTTCATTATCTGCTCCTATATATTATGTCAAAAATTATTCTTCGTCATTTGTCTGCTCTTCCCTTTTCTCGCGGTAGAGCTTATCAAGATTATAAAATTCTCTTGCCTCACGGCTGAAAACGTGCACAACAACTCTGCCGTAATCAAGCAAAACCCATGTGCCGTTTCCTCTGCCCTCATAGCCAAGGTGTTTCACATCTCTAAGACCAAGCTGATATTCAACCTCGTCCGAAAGGGTCTTTATATGAGTGTTTGAATTACCGTTTGCAAGCACAAAATAATCCGAAATATCGGTTTTATCAGCAACATAAATAACCTTTATATCTTTTGCCTTTTTATTATCAAGTATTTCTGCCGCAGCCTCGGCTAGTTCCTTTGGCGATGCGTTGGCAAGAGATGTCAAATTCATATTTTCTTCCATTTTGGTTCCTCCGTTAAATTTATTCTGCAACTTCGCTTTCGACAGGCTCTGTTATCTCAGGCTCTGAAGTATCCTCCTCCGAGGGCAGTTCTTCACTCTCAGGCGAAGTCCCTGTATCCGCAGCCTCGGTTTCCGAGCCGACCGGCTTGCTGGGTTTTGTTGGCGGAATATAGATACCGTCATCATCGACATCGTTTCCAACATAAACATTTGTTCTTATGTCTGTATTATAAATTTCAATCATATAATCCGCATCGGGATTTGTGAATATCATATCGGGATCAAAAATGTTATCGGGAATATCTCTGCCATAAACATTCAAATATTTATTTATAGTGTCAAGCATGGCACTGCGGCTGAGAACATAATACCATGTTCCTCTGGTTTCGTATTCTCTTGCACTGCATCCGGGCAAGGTCATCATCGTCAGTTTATCAAGGTCTATTTGTAAAACCTTTCCGGCAAAGAACACAAACTCATTAAGAGTTAGATTTGTGTCCGCATATTTTAGTATCTGAGTTCCAACCTGACTGAGAGTTGAAACGCTCATGCTTGAGATAAACTTTTTCATAAATGCAGTCATAAAAATTTTCTGAGAATCGGTGCGTCCAATATCTGCAGTGGCAAAACCGCTTCTGAAGCGAACGAATTGCTCAGCTTTTTTACCATCAAGGGTCTGATAGCCTTCTTTCAGATTTATATGCAGATCCTGTGCAGGATCGTCATATTCCATATCTCTTGGCACATACATTTCAACTCCGCCAATAATATCGACGATGTTTCTGAATGCAACCAGATTTATAGAACCGTAATAATCTATTTTTATACACAGATTTTTTTCAAGAAAAGACGCAAAGTCTCCAAGGTCTCTGCCAAAATATCCAAGAGCCCCATTCAGCTTATGATAGCTTCCCTCTCTCTTGTTATATCTTGCATAGGTATCTCTCGGCATCTGAACGATATTGATAGCACCTGTGTTCGTATCAAATTGAGCAAGCATATTTACATCTGTAAGCCCTGCCGCCTTATCATATCCAACAAAGAGAAAATTGTAAACGCCCTCTCTGCGTATATATTTTTCTTCTTCCTTATCAGTAGGCTCAAGGGTATTTCCCTCTTTATCGGTTTGAACCAAAACATCGCCTGTGTGAAAAGGTATCTCGTCATCGACATCAGGGTCTGCCGGTGAAAAATTTTTGGCAACAATAACAACGCCAAGAACAAGGGCAATAAGAGTGAACAGGATTATTATAAGCGTTTCAACTCTTTTTTCAGATTTTGGAATATTCATTTGACCATCTCTCATTATATATTTATCCTCTCGGGAAGCTCCCGTTTTCTTCATGTTAAAAATCAAAAATCCGATTTATGTCGTACTTGCACTGTCATTCAAGCTTGCTATCAAAAAATTTCTTGCCGAGGTTGTAAATGGATCAATAAGTGCTCCTTCAGCCAAAAGCTGCTTAATTGTAAGATCAAAAGAAAGCACAAGAGTCCTGTCAAGGTGATTTATTTTTTCTTCCATAGTCATTTCATCTCGAAGATTATCAAAAAAATAGTTTCTGAGATAAATACAATCACTGAATTTTCTGCCATCCTCGATATAGTCGGCAAGGTAGATCAGCTTTTCGCAAATGCTCATATTTTCCCTGCCCGTTGTGTGCCATCTCACAGAATCGATCACCGTGGGCAGTGCAAATGCCCCATGTTCCCCTGGAATAATTGCCGCCGCCGTTATAGCATGAAGTGTTTTAGGAGCCATTTTAGCGAAATACGGAACTATTATACCAAGTTTTTCACATATTTGCAACTGTTTTTCAAAACTATTTTCCTTAGTTATGTCGTGTAGCAAAGCCGAAGCCCTCAATACATCAATTTTATCGGGCGCATAAATCTCCCCAAGGCGAATAGCCATGCGTTCAACTCCCAAGGTGTGCTCAAGGCGGTATCCCGACATTTGAAGCTTAATATCCTCACTCAGTAGCTTTAGAGCGTTTTCACTAAACAAAATCACACCACCCCTTCAAAGAAATATAAAAGCACTCATGTATACGACGCAAAATGCCGCATGGCTGTTCCCAAAAGATACAAATTTAACACAAATATGTTTTATTCAAGAATTATTTTTCTGTTCTTCTCCTTAGTTGACTGTCTGTAAAGCACAAATTTTGTGCCAACAACACAAACAACATCCGCCCCTGTAGCCTCGGCAAGCTCAGCCGCTGCACTTTTTGCGCTTTCTGCGCTGTTTTCAAGGACCTTCATTTTAATGAGCTCCTTGGCTTCAAGTGCATCCGAAACGGTCTTGACCAAATTTTCTCCGATTCCGCCCTTGCCTATCTGCATTATAGGGTCAAGAGAATTAGCCATAGCACGAAGAGAAGCTCTCTTTTTACTTGTTAGCATTATAGCCTTTCCGCGACAAAAGCCGCTTAATCTATTAAAAATATTTTTTGAATTTTTCTGCGAATGCACGCAAAGCTACTCCCCTGTGACTTATGGCATTTTTTTCTTCCATTGTCATTTCGGCAAATGTTTTACCCAACTCTTCATAATAGAAAAGCGGATCATAGCCAAAGCCACCTTCGCCCCGATATTCTCTAAGAATCACACCGGGGCACTCCCCTCGAACCGAAAACGATTCGCCGCCTGGAATAGCACAGGCAACCACGCTTACAAATGCGCCGCTTCTGTCTGCCTTTCCTTCAAGCTCGGAGAGTAGCTTTTCATTGTTGAGCGCATCATTGCCATGCTCGCCTGCATATCTTGCAGAATAGATCCCGGGAGCACCGCCAAGAGCATTTACGGAAAGACCCGAATCGTCTCCGACACCAATGTAGCCACGCTCAGCAATCGCCATTGCCTTTATCATGGCATTTTCCTCAAAGCTTTCCCCGTTTTCAACGATATCTCCCGAAAAACCGATATCATCAAGAGACAATACCTTAATACCGAAAAGATTCTCCACCAAAAGAGTTTCAAGCTCTGCTATCTTTTTTTTATTTCTTGATGCAAGAACAATCTCCATCACGCACCTCATTCAAAAAGAGCCTTAGAAAACTCTGCAGCATCAAAGGGTTGCATATCGTCGATCTGCTCGCCAACTCCGATAAACTTAACGGGAATATTAAGCTCGCTCTTGATAGAAAGAACTATTCCGCCCTTTGCAGTTCCATCAAGCTTGTTAAGAACAAGACCGGTTATCTCAGCAGCATTTTTAAATTCCTTTGCCTGAAGAATTGCATTCTGACCTGTGGTGGCATCAAGCACCAAAAGGTTCTCTCTCGAAGCACCGGGAAGCTCTCTGTCAATAACTCTGTTTATCTTTGCAAGCTCATCCATCAAATTCTTTTTGT
>JAZUQN010000151.1:0-2833 GCA_045605745.1 Eubacteriales bacterium | reverse complement strand
TATTGTTGTAACAAACGGCTGTTTTCGATGCAGAGTTAAACCGGAAATGAAAAAATACACGCCAGATTTACTTGCTTACTTAAATAGCGAGGAAGATGGCTATGCATTGGATATGGATTGTTTTAACTAATTTATCTGCTTAATATTAAAATTGTTTAACACCCGCCTTGCTTACGCTGTGCGGGTGTTTTCGTGTAAATTTTTAAACTATATCTTGTGCTAATTGCCACTATACAAACTTCGTATTAATATGTTATAATTATAATGAATATATTTATATATAAAAAAAGGGGAAACTAGCACTATGAAAAAAGAAAATTTTAAACCTTTAAAAATGACACACAACTTTAAATTTGAACCCGAAGACACCTATGAAGAGAAATGCGCTAAAATACGCGCTCGCGTTGAGGAGTTGAAGGCTAAGGGCTACGGCGGTATTGTAACCAACATTGCATGGGGTGAGAATTATTTAAACGATCCCACCGAATTTGAGCTTATGAAGGAAAAGGTTCAAATCTGCAAAGAATTAGGCATGCGTTTGTGGATTTATGATGAAGACAAATATCCCAGCGGCATCGCAGGAACCAAAACCATAGAAAAAAACCCCGACTTTGAAGCTCGCGGTCTTGTGATGGTTTGGCACGTTATTGCCCCCGGTGAAAGTCTGACTCAGTCTTTGCCTCACGGTCACGAGAAGTTTATGGCAGCCATAAGCTATCAGATCGCAGGCGAAACCCCTACCGATGATGAACTTCTTACCCCCTACGCGCGTTATCAGGGTGATCCCGTAGAGTTCAAAAACGATACCGATACAAATCTTTTGTGCCTTGCATTCTACTCCAAACGTCTTTTTGAAGGCACCCATGCGCATAACAACAACGCCGGTAGCCGCCGTTACGTTGACGTTAGTAATCCTGATGCAATTGCAGAGTTTATTAATAATACATATCGTCGCTACACCGAAGCTGTGGGTGAGTATTATTCTCCTGCTTTTGGTGATGATGGCGAAAACTCTATCGTTGAGGCAATCTTTACCGATGAGCCTTCCTACCAAGGTGTTTATATTAACGGATGGCAAACAAAGAAAATCGTTCACCCCGTTGATAAAACCATTCCCCTTTATCCGGTAGTCAACTGGGGTAAAAACGTGGCTAACCGCTTTGCAAGTACCTATGGCTACCGTTTGGAAGATGAGCTTACCGCACTTTTCTTAGGTCATAGTGAGCATTTCTGCCAAGTCCGTCACGACTATCATCAGTTAATGAGCGATTTGAATGAGCTGGCGTTTTATGCACAGATTTCCGATTACTGCGCACAGGTTGGTCTTAACTTCTCAGGTCATATTTTGCTTGAAGACCAAATTACCTGGCACGTCATGTTTGAGGGCAACCTCTTCAATTTGCTTCGCCATATGCACATTACGGGTATAGATAACCTTACTTCTCTCCCCGAGGAGGTCTGGGGTATGGCGTTCACTCCCAAGCTTGCTCGCAGTATTTCCGAGCTTTACGGTCGCGGGCACTTAATGTCTGAGATATCCGGATTCAATCAGGGTGCTAACCTCGAATATATGGGTAGAATTACCCTTACAGATATGTACAACGCTCTTATGCTGCAGCTGGCGTTTGGTGTTGACATATTCGCTTCTTACTATCCCGACGACGACGTTGATGGCACCAAGAAGAAAATTATTGATGCCGTAACACTTGCAACCGAAGAAATCGCAGGTAAGCGTCTATCTGACACCTTGCTCTTGTACCCGATTGAAACGATGATGCGTCACCGTAAACCTTTATATCACAGCATTGAAATTTGCTACGAGCCGATCATTCGTGAGCAGGGTGACAACAGCTGGACAACGATGAAGGCTTGTGAGGGTGCCATGCTTGGCGCACAGTTTGCAATGCTTGACGCACAGCACAACTTTACATACATTGATGTTAATACTGCAAGCCATCAGGCCAAGGGTAAGTGGAAAAACTTTGTAGTGGGTGCTTGTGATGTTACTGATAAAACGCTGATTGCAATCAACCATTTGGCAGCGGGCGGAACACAGATTATCTGGTATGTTCCCGAAGGTACTGAGATGTTTGACGGTGAATTTGCCAAGCTTCCCGCAGGTACAATCCGTGTGACTTCCGGAGAAGAGCTTGTTTCAATCCTCTGCCCCAACGGCACAGTGCTGACAGGCGATCACAAAGGCATTGCTATGGCAGAAAGCGATAAAGCGGTTCTGCTTGTTAATAAAGACAATGTTAAAAAGAAGGTTTGCTGGCACGGTGATTTTACAAGCATTATTGATGCTTATGAAGCGGCTGACGTAGTTATCGAAAAAGATGAAAGCGGCGTAAGCTTCACGATCGGTGAATATGCAGCTTATATTATCAAAAAATAAATGGCAACACCGATGCACAATCGGTGTTGAAAACAAGATCGGATATATAGATGAAAACTATTTTTAAAAAGTCTTCGGGCGAACTGCAAGACGTTTTGACGGTTACCAATATACACATATCTTTTTGCCGTCCTGAAAAGGGCGGCTTTTTTGCGTTTAAATTCCTTTTTCCGGCTGTTTTTAAGATCATGCTATACTGTACATAGCCACAAGTACCGTGGTGAATACAGTATAGCAGACTTAAAATGCAAATTCCGGGTATAACAGACGAATCTGCTATACTGGTGTTATAAAAATCGAAAGGAAGCATGTTATGCCAACTTACCCATCCGGTTTCCCATAGGTTACAAAAAAATACAGGATCACAGAAATCCTCCCCTGTCGGAGTGTATCTATGATCCTGCATTCCTCAGCCCTCGGACGGCGTCCCTGCCTCAG
>JAZUQN010000150.1:0-10360 GCA_045605745.1 Eubacteriales bacterium | reverse complement strand
GACATGGCTACGATCCGACTTGTAGAGGAGGCAACAAACGGAGAGGACGCACTCATCAAAATTGGCAGATTACATCCCGACATAGTTCTTGCAGATATTTGGCTTTCAAAAATCGATGGGATAGGTCTTCTCAGAAATAGCTCGGTTTTGGATTTTGGAAAGGATAAAGCACCTGCTTTCATAATCTTATCAATGGTTTCAAACCCCGGAATATTCGTTGAAGCAACAAACGCCGGTGCGGAGCTTTGTTTGCCAAAGCCTTTTGATTTTGAAAGCTTGTGCAAGCATATCGAAAGAATAGCAAAGAGCAGAGACAACACAAATCAAGGTGCAAACATTGCTGCGGTGCAAGCGGAGCCTGATATAGAAACTCAGGTTACACAAATAATCCATCAGATAGGCGTACCGGCTCACATCAAAGGATATCAATATCTGAGAACTGCCATTCTGCTGACAATTGACGACAGTGATATAATAAATTCCGTAACAAAGGTGCTTTATCCATCGGTTGCAAAGAAATATTCAACCACTACATCTCGTGTTGAGCGAGCAATACGCCACGCAATTGAAGTTGCCTGGGACAGAGGAGATGTAGATACGCTGAACTCATATTTTGGATATACCATTCAAAACAATCGCGGCAAGCCAACAAATTCAGAATTTATCGCAATGATCGCAGATAACCTCAGACTAAAATACAAGCTATATTAATGATAGATTTTATTAGTAAAAATAGGAGTGAGACTGAACTCACCCCTATTTTTTAATTTAAATAAAACAGGCAATTATTGAAGAATTAAAGAACACGCTTTGAAAGGATTTTCCTCTGAGGGGAAGCTGTCACAAAGTGATTGATAAGGTAGAAAAGAAATTCTAAGCAAAAAATGGCCGATCTTTTTTAGATCAGCCATTTTTTATTATCCGAGATATCCAAGCTTGTAAAGAAGCTCTGCGTTAAGCACGCTTCCGCCTGCAGCTCCTCTGAGTGTGTTGTGAGATAGTCCAACAAACTTATAATCATAAACAGTGTCCTCACGCAGTCTTCCGGCTGTAACACCCATACCGCCATAAATATCACGGTCAAGGGCTGCCTGAGGTCTGTTATCCTCTTCAAAATATGTAATGAACTGCTCCGGTGCATGGGGGAGCTTCAGCTCCTGAGGCTTTCCGGAAAATTCTTTCCAACACTGAAGTATCTCTTCCTTTGTGGGCTTGTTTTCAAACTTAACAAACACAGCAGCAGTGTGGCCATCTGTAACAGGAACACGAATGCACTGAGATGTGATAACGGTATCAGTGTCATCTACAACCTTTCCGTCAACAACCTTTCCCCAAATCTTGAGAGGCTCTTTTTCGCTCTTCTCTTCCTCTCCACCAATAAAAGGAATAACATTATCTATCATTTCAGGCCACTCTTTAAATGTCTTACCTGCGCCTGAAATTGCCTGATAGGTTGTAACAACAACCTCTTTTATTCCAAATTTACGAAGGGGAGTTAGCATAGGTACATAGCTCTGAATAGAACAGTTTGGCTTAACGGCAATAAAGCCCTTCTTTGTGCCAAGTCTCTTTTTCTGAGCATCGATAACCGCAAGGTGCGCATCGTTGACCTCAGGCATGAGCATAGGAACATCGGGCATCTTTCTGTTAGCAGAGTTGTTTGATACAACAGGAATCTCGGCCTTTGCATATGCCTCTTCAAGAGCCATAACCTCGTCCTTTTTCATATCAACAGCGCAGAAAACGAAATCAACAAGAGCTGCAACCTCATCTATCTTGGCTGCATCTATAACAGGCATCGACTTATATGCCTCTGGAATAGGAGTTTTCATCTTCCATCTTCCTTCAACAGCTTCGGCATAAGTTTTTCCTGAGCTTCTTGCAGAAGCAGCAAGAGCTGTCACTTCAAAATAAGGATGATTTTCAAGCAGGGTAAGGAATCTTTGACCTACCATACCTGTTGCGCCAATAACGCCGGCTCTGAGTTTACTCATTTTTATACACCTCTTCTTAAAAATATGAATTATTATACCACTTTTTGAATAAAAAATCAATGGTTAATTTCGTTATTTTTTAATAAAATTAATCACTTTCTTTTGTTACATATTCCTTATAAATTGAATTTTTATTAACTCCTCGGTCCTTTGCGGTCTTTTTTATCGCCTCCATGCGTTCAGCACCAAGGGCAATATAATGCTCAATATGCTCGATCACCGTCATATTTCCCCAGAAACAATCCTCTTCTTTTTTTGCTCCACCGCCTACAACAAGAACATATTCACCTCTCGGCTCATTTTCTTTATAATATTCAACAGCTTCGGAAAGGGTAGTTCTCATAATATCCTCATTCAGCTTAGTCAGCTCACGGCAGAGAGAGACAGGCCTATCATCGCCAAATATTTGAAGCATATCATCAAGAGTTGCGCGCAATTTGTGTGGAGCCTCGTGAAAGATCATTGTTCTCTCCTCACCCCGAAGTGCCATAAGCTGTTCCCTGCGCTCCTTTTTTGAGGCAGAAAGGAAGCCCTCAAATGTAAATCTTCCGGTTGGCAGTGCGGAAAGCGTAAGCGCAGTTATTGCGGCGCAACAGCCCGGGATCGAGGTTACAGGAATGTTATTTTCGGCGCACAGGCAAACAAGATCCTCGCCGGGATCGCTTATAGCCGGAGTACCTGCATCTGTGATAAGGGCACAGGATTCGCCAAGAGCAAGCCTATCGCAAATCTCCCTTCCCTTTTCTCTCTTATTGTGCTCATGATATGAAACAAGAGGCTTTTTTATGCCAAAATGAGTGAGAAGACGAACAGAATTTCTAGTATCCTCTGCGGCAATAAAATCCACCTCTGAAAGCACTTTGATTGCTCTCCCCGAAATATCCGAAAGATTGCCTATTGGTGTTGCCACAATATAAAGCTTGCCACCCTCAACCCTGTTTTTTTCAATATTTTCCATACTGTAACACCTTATTCTTCAAGCATTTTAAGAAAAGCAGCTTCATCTATGATCTGTATACCGAGAGCCTTTGCCTTTGTAAGCTTTGAGCCAGCCTCTTCGCCTGCAAGCAGGAACGTGGTTTTAGACGAAACAGATCCGCTAACCTTTCCACCTCTTTCCTTTATCAACTCAGAAGCTTCATCACGAGTCATAGTTGGAAGAGTTCCTGTTAAAACAAATATCATTCCGGCAAGGTTATCAGAAAGCTGCTTTTTTACTGCTGTTGTTTTAAGCCCTGCCTCTATAAGTCTTTGGCAAAGATCACGGTTTTGTGGGTGAGAAAAATAATTCACTACGCACTGTGCAGTTATAGCCCCGAAATCCTCAATTTCGCAAATGTCCTCCACCGTTGCTTCAAAGCAAGCCTCAAGGCTCTGATATTTTTTTGCAAGGGCAGATGCCGCAACCTCACCAACATTTCTTATTCCAAGCGCATATATCAGTCTCTCAAGCCCTGCATCCTTGGATCTTTCAATAGCAGATATTAGATTTTCTGCTGATTTTTTCCCCATTCTATCAAGCTTTTCAATCTGCTCTCTGCGGAGAAGATAGAGATCGGCAGAATTTGATATTAAATCATTTTCAAGCAAAAGCTCAACTATCTGCGGTCCAAGACCATCAATATTCATTGCATCCTTTGAGGCAAAATGCTCAATTCCTCTTGCAAGCTGTGCCGGACAAAGGCTGTTGGTGCATCTTGTTGCTGCTCCCTCACTCTCATCATAAAAAACAGGCTCACCGCAAGAAGGACAAATCTTTGGCATATTGAAAACGCTTTCATTGCCATCTCTCTCTGAAGGATATGCACAAACAATCTCCGGAATAATATCTCCGGCCTTTTGAACCATAACGGTATCTCCAATCATGATACCCTTTTCTCTAATAAATTCAAGGTTATGGAGAGTTGCCCTTGAAACGGTTGTACCGGCAAGACGAACTGGCGAGAGAACTGCCGTGGGTGTCAGTACACCTGTTCTTCCAACCGCAATGTCAACCCCAAGCAGCTTTGTTTTCTTTTGCTCCGGGGGAAATTTATAAGCCACTGCCCATTTTGGGGTATTAGTGCCCTCCCCGATTCTGAGTCGTTCCTCTATAGAATCAACCTTTATAACAACGCCATCGATATCGTATGGAAGATCATCACGAATTCTGCCAAGCTCCTCAATATGACGAACTATCTCATCATAGCTCCTTGCTTTTATACGGTTTTGAACGGTAACAAAGCCAAGATCGGAAAGCTTATCAAGCTCCTCACTATGAGACATAGTGCCGAGATCTCCCTCTTGGAGATTAAAAATAAAAATATCAAGTCCTCTTGCTGCAACTATACCGGGGTCAAGCTGACGGAGAGATCCTGCGGCGGCATTTCTGGGATTGGCAAAAAGTGCCTTTCCCTGTGCCTCTCTTTTAGCATTGACTCTCTCGAAATTTTCTCTCGGCATATATACCTCACCCCTGACACAGAGATGAGGAATATCCTCGGAAAGCTTCATCGGGACATTAAATATAGTTTTTATATTCTGCGTCACATCCTCGCCAACAAATCCGTCCCCACGGGTTGCGCCAAAAGAAAAGACACCGTTCTCATAAGTGAGCGCAACAGAAAGGCCGTCTATCTTTGGCTCAACCGAATATATAAGGCCCTCGCTGATGCCCTCCATTCGAGTGAGAAAATCACCAAGCTCCTCATATGAAAAAACATCGGTGAGAGAATTCATAACAACATTGTGATTTATCTTTTGAAATTTATCAAGAGCCTTTCCGCCTATGCGCTGAGTTGGTGATTCGGGATCAAAAAACTCAGGATTTTCCTCCTCAAGCCTTTTAAGCTCAGCATACATCATGTCATAATCATAGTCGGAAATTTCGGGCGAATCATAAACATAATAAAGCTTTGAATGATAAAGTAATTTTTCGCGCAGTTCTTTTATTCTATCAAAAACACCGTCCTGCATCATCTTTCTCCGTTTCACAAATTATCTACTATATATTGTACCATTTTTAAAGAAAAAGTCAACATATTATATACCCAAAACAACAAAATATTTGCTTTAAAAAATAGGGAGCTGAAAATTCAGCTCCTATTTTAATAAAACCGTTCAAAGGATAAATATCTTGTGCCCCTGAAAGTAAGCTTTCCAAAATCGCCTTCTGCCAGCATACCGTATTCTGCACCGTCAACACGAAGCTCCATTCTGTCTCCGCTTTCAACCTCAAATGTGACATAATATGTAGAAGACATATGCGTGTGTCTGTTTCCGTGATGGTGCCTCGTTCTGTGATCACGCTTTGTAACAACCTTTGCCTCTACAGTCAAAACCGGGGAGGCATTATTATTTCCCCATTCTGCAATTCCCCTTATGATATTCACAATAAATATACCAAAAACGAGAAAAAACATCAGGAAAAATATTACTTCAAAACCCATAATGCTCATGTTATCTCCATTTTTGCATAAGCGACCGCTAAATACGGTCGCTTACGCTACTTAAAATTATTTTTTCTCAGCTTCGCCGAGCTCGGAAACAGTAGTAGAGCAATCGCAATCATTGGTTTTGCTTGCAACCTTGCCTGCAACAATTCCTGTGAGTAGTGCCTGCAGGTCAATACCCGTGGACTCCTTCATGCCCTCGATTATCTGGCTTGCACTGTTCATAACATCCTTTACAACCTTTGTTGAGTTGCCATCGCCATACATAACGATCTTGTCGGTCTGTGCAAGAGGAGCTGCAGCGTTCTTAACAACCTCGGGAAGAGCCTCAAGGTACATCTCGATAATAGAAGCCTCGCCCATCTTTTTCTGAGCTTCTGCTTTTTTCTCAATTGCCTCTGCCTCTGCAAGACCTTTAGCTCTGATACCCTCGGCTTCCTGCTCCATTGCAAAGCGAATTGCCTCTGCCTCTGCCTTTTTAGCTTCGGCCTCCTTGATAGCCTCATATGCCTTTGCATCTGCGTCTCTCTGACGTCGGATAAGATCTGCCTCAGCTTCCTTTTCAGCCTGATACTTCATAGCATCTGCAGCCTTGCGAACCTCTGCATCCAGCTTGCGCTCCTTAATTGCAATTTCTCTCTCTGCAATTTCGGTTTCCTTTTCACGGCGAGCAATATCAGCATTAGCCTTTGTGATTTCGATAGTCTTACGCTGATTTTCCTGTTGGATAGAATATGCTGCATCCGCCTCGGCCTTCTTTGTGTCAGCTCTAACCTGCATTTCCGCCTGCTGAACTGCAAGCTCAGCATTCTGCTCTGCAATTTTCTTATCAGCCTGAACCTTGATAGCGTTTGCCTCTTCCTGAGCATTGGCAGTTGCAATGGCAATATCACGCTGTGCGTTTGCCTTTGCGATCTGAGCGTTCTTTCTGATCTGCTCAACATTGTCAATACCCATATTCTCAATAGTTCCGGCGTTATCCTTGAAATTCTGAATATTGAAGTTAACAACCTCAATACCAAGCTTTTCCATGTCGGGAACAACATTTTCGGTTATCTTCTTAGCAACGCCCTGTCTGTCCTGAACCATCTCTTTAAGTCCAACAGAACCCACAATCTCACGCATATTACCTTCAAGAACCTGAGTTACAAGGCTTACAAGCTCGACCTTGCTCATGCCAAGCAAAGTTTCTGCCGCACGCTTTAGCAGCTCGGGATCAGAAGACACCTTAATATTCGCAACACCGTCAACCGATACGTTAATAAATTCATTTGTAGGAACTGCCTCGCTGGTTTTTACATCGACCTGCATAACCTTTAGAGATAGCTTGTCAACACGCTCAAAGAAAGGCACTCGCCACCCTGCTTTACCAATCAGAATCCTCTTTTTGCCAAGACCGGAAATGATGTATGCAGTGTCCGGAGGAGCTTTAAGATATCCGATGACGAATACTATAAGTGCAAATGCGCCTATAATAAGAGCAATCGCTGCGGGTAATTGTAATCCAAACATAATGATACCTCCAAAATAATTATTTGCTTTCAATAGTAAAAGGCTGTCCTTTAGCTAAAAAAAGACTTCTACGGCTTTCGCCGTAAAAGTCTTGAAAATCATGATTTTATGACATCCGAAACCCGGGCGAAAGCCGTGCTGACGAGTTCCAGAACACACCGTTTCCGATATGCTTCTACTCTCTTTTACTGCCATTATTTTACCATACTTTACTGTCCCTGTCAAGTAATTTTTACGAATTTTACACTGATTTTACAATACTTTACAAATCCTTTATACACCGCCATAGCATAGTATATACCGATAGCATCCTTTATACAATAGATTTTAAAATTAAGGTATTGCCAAAATCAAAATAATATGCTATAATATAGAATGTGAAATTTTGCCGAAAGGATTATTTATATGATAGTAGCACTTGAAAATGCAAAGCGTGAGCTGATTTCCCTCCAGAGTGAGGTTAAAGAGCTTGGCAACTCTCTTAATATTGAAGCTGTCCGCGAAAATGTTGCAAGAATGGAAGAGACCACTCAGGATGGCGAATTTTGGAATGATACAGAAAAATCTACAAAGGTTCTGCAACAAATAAAGAACGGCAAGGATAAAATCGAGGCTTATGACAACTTGGTTATGAGACTTGAGGATGCTATTGTCTTGGCTGAAATGGGCATTGAGGAAAATGACGAAAGCTGTGTTTCAGATGTTGAAGCAGAGCTTGAGTTTGTGAAAACAGAATCCGAGAGACAGAGAATTGAAATACTGCTTTCCGGTCAATATGACAGAAATAATGCCCTTGTTTCTTTTCATCCCGGTGCCGGCGGAACCGAGGCACAGGATTGGGCATCTATGCTTTACAGAATGATAACTCGTTGGGCAGAAAAGAAGGGATTTACCGTTAAACTGCTCGACTGGCTGGATGGCGAAGAAGCAGGACTTAAAAGTGCATCTATTATGGTTGAGGGCGAAAATGCCTATGGATATCTGAAAAGTGAAAACGGCGTTCACCGTCTCGTTCGTGTTTCCCCCTATGACTCGGCAGGACGCAGACACACCTCCTTTGCCTCGGTTGAGGTTCTTCCCGAATTTGATGACGCAAATGACGATATTGTTATTCGTCCGGAGGATATCGAAGTCACTGCTCATCGTTCAAGCGGTGCAGGAGGCCAGCACATCAACAAGACAGACTCTGCCATCAGAATAGTACATCTGCCAACAGGCATTGTTGTTGGATGTCAAACCGAGCGTTCTCAGCTGCAGAACAAGGAAACCGCAATGAAAATGCTGAAAAGTAAGCTTATGGAGATCAAAATTCGTGAAAATCTTGAACGAATTGAGGATATTCAAGGCAACAAAACAAATATTGAATGGGGCGCACAGATTCGCTCTTATGTATTTATGCCATACACATTGGCAAAGGACACCAGAACAGGCTTTGAAAACGGCAACATCGATGCGGTTATGGATGGAGATATAGACGGCTTTATCAATGCATATCTTAAGATGAACTCCGGAACTTAATACATTATAAGAGCTGAATCCTTGCAAGGATTCAGCTCTTATTTACTACAAAAAGTATATTTTTTCTCACCTTTGCCAATACTAACATAGAAACAAAGCGAAAGGATGTAAAGAAGCATGAATAAAGTACAAATTTCAAGAGTATGCGCAAGAGAGATTCTCGATTCGAGAGGAAACCCAACCGTTGAATCCACCGTGATATTAACAGATGGAACAGTTGGAGTTGCAAGTGTTCCATCAGGTGCCTCCACAGGTATATTTGAAGCCCACGAAAAACGCGACGGCGATTCCAAGCGCTATGGCGGCAAAGGTGTTCTTGATGCCGTGTGTAATGTTGGAAAGCTGATTTCTCCGGCACTTGCAGGAATAAGCATAACCGAGCAAGGAGAGATCGACAACACAATGATTGAGCTTGACGGTACTCCCGATAAATCCGACATAGGCGCAAATGCAATTCTCTCTGTTTCTCTTGCCGCTGCAAGGGCTGCTGCAAATTCATATCATATGCCAATATACCGATATCTTGGTGGACTTAATGCACATCGCTTGCCCATACCCATGATGAACATTTTAAATGGTGGAGCCCATGCCTCAAACAATGTTGATATACAGGAATTTATGATTGCGCCGGTTGGGGCAGGATCCTTTGCTGAAGCTATGAGAATAGGCAGTGAGATATACCACAAATTAGGCGAAATTTTGCTCAAAAACGGTTATGGAACAACCGTTGGAGACGAGGGGGGATTTGCACCGAATTTGGGAAATGATGAGGAGGCCCTTGATCTTATATGTGAAGCCATCGAAGCATCCGGAAACAGTGGGGATACCGTAAAGATCGCCCTTGACACAGCCGCCAGCGAATGGTATACAGACGGAGGAAAATACAAGCTGTCGGGACACGGAGATGTATATAAGAGTGAAGAGCTTATCGACCGTTTAGTCAATCTCACCACAAAATATCCGATATTTTCTATTGAGGACGGACTTGATCAGGAGGACTATGAGGGTTGGAAAATGCTTACAGAAAAGCTTGGCAAAAAAATCATGCTTGTTGGAGATGACCTTTTCGTTACAAACGAAAAACGACTTTTAAATGGTATTTCCGGCGGCTATGCCAATGCTATTCTCTTAAAGCCTAACCAAATAGGCACACTTACCGAGGTTATGAATGCCGCAAATCTTGCACGCTCAGCCGGATACGAATTCATCCTTTCTCACCGCTCCGGAGAAACCGAAGACACAACCATAGCAGATATTGCCGTTGCCCTTAATGCCGGGTATATTAAATCCGGTGCGCCCTGTAGAAGCGAGCGAGTTGCAAAATATAATCGTTTGCTGCGCATCGAATCATCAATGGGCTGCTCTGCAAAATACGGAAAAAGCAAATAATTAAGCAAAATCCGGCTCGATTATGGGGTCGGATTTTTGCTTAGATAAACTTTAATTTATCAGAGAGTCATAGGAGAGCACACTGCGAAGTTTTCACTATAGAGTAGCTAACCACTGACGAAAGCAGTGTGCGGTATGATACATGATTGTCTATAAAAATTTCGCTGTGTGCTCTTTTTTGTAAAATCAAACTCCCCCACAAACTCCTGTCTATCCAAAAAAGCGAAACAACAACAAATAATCATATCAAGCACAAAAAAGAGACAGAGTATCTTCCTCTGTCTCTCTATTATTTCTTAATAAAATGTTGCAACCTCTCTCTCTGGCTTAACTGCAAATGCTGTTGCCGCCGCGCTAAGAACAGGGCCTTTGCGCTCATAAAGCACGCACTTTTCAAAGCCGATCTTTGCCGTAACTGTGACCCATTCACCATCCTTTAGTGCTGTTGGATAAGGCAATTTGCAAACAAGTAAGTCGGAGGCCAAGCGGTCTTAGGAAGACAATCTCACCAGTCAA
>JAZUQN010000149.1:0-4595 GCA_045605745.1 Eubacteriales bacterium | reverse complement strand
TAAAGCCAAGTGCAAGAATTGCAGCTATTGAGAAGAATACGGAAAGGAATTTTCCAAAGCCGCCGCTAAATGCTTTTTTGATGTAGTAAACGGGACCGCCGTGTACTTCGCCGTTTTCGTCAATGACTCTTGTTTCCTGAGCGAGCACGGCTTCGGCATAGATTGTGGACATACCTAAGAATGCGATAACCCACATCCAAAAGATAGCACCGGGGCCACCAATAAGAATTGCACCGCAGGCACCGATGATATTTCCTGTACCAACCTGTGCGGCAATGGCTGTTGCAAGAGCTTGAAAAGAGCTGAGACCGCTGCTTTGTTTTCCTCCGCGCAGAGATAGATTCCCAAAAACTTTTTTCATGCCCTCACCGAAGCAGCGTATCTGAACAAATCCGGTTCTGACTGTGAAATAGATGCCTATTCCAACAAGAAGAAAGATAAGAATGTAGTCTGAAAGATAAGAATTGACTTTCTGGACTATTGGGAGTAGTTCGTTTTCAAGATTAGAAAAAAACTCCTGCATATTTTTCCTCCAAAATTTTGATATTTGCTCCGAAGAAAAATATGCAGAAATCTACATTGATAGTATATTCAGATCATCTGCTCCATCCTTTTGCCTGAGAGATTCGGCTTTTGCCTTTCACCTTCGGCACCCGATATCGGGATTCTCCGGAGTCCCCTCTGCTTCCGGTTTCAATGGATTCCGAGAGCTTCATTGGGGGTATTGCCATAATGCGTACATTATATCACTTGTTTTGACAAAATTCAAGAGTTTTTTCTATATTTTTTGATTATGTTATGAGTGGTTAATAATTTTTTGTCAGTATTCATTATTTCAGTTAATAAATGCTAAAAAAGAATTATTAAACTCCCAATATTATTTTTGCAAATGCAAAATAGATCAAAAGCGAGACTGCATCAACAATTGTTGTTATAAAGGGACTTGCCATAACAGCCGGGTCAAAGCCAATTCGCTTTGCGAAAATCGGCAATGAAGCGCCTATGATCTTGGAAACAAGAACTGTTATAAGCAGTGTCAGTGAAACTACAAGTGACGAAAGAGGATCAACACCGTTTCCGAAGATAAGATTATCGATTAAGATGATTTTGACAAAATTGCACACTGCAAGGGCAATACCGCAGAGCATTGCGATGCGAAATTCTTTAAGAACAACACGGAAGATGTCGCGCATTCTTATTTCCTCAAGGGCAAGACCGCGTATAACCGTTACCGATGCCTGACCGCCGCAGTTTCCCCCTGTTCCCATAAGCATTGGTATAAACGCTATCAGCATTGGAAATGCGGCAAGGGCATCCTCGAACCCGGATATTATCTGACCTGTAAAGGTTGATGATATCATAAGGAATAATAACCATGGAATTCGTGCCTTAAAGGTTTCAAAAATGCCGGTTTTCAGATAAGGCTTATCGGTTGGTGTTATCGCACTCATCATTTCAATATCCTCGGTTGCCGCATCCTCAATAACATCTATAGCATCGTCAAAGGTAACAATACCTACAAGCCTCCGCTCTCTGTCAACCACAGGCAGTGCAATAAGGTCATATTTTGATATCATCTGCGCCGCAGCTTCTTTATCATCATGAGTGCCTGCATAGACAAAGTCTGTGTTCATAAGGTCTGCAACTATGGCATCATCTGGGGCAAAAAGCAGCTCTTCAAGCCTTATAGTTCCTTCAAGAATGAGCTTTTCATCGGTTACATAGGCAGTATATATGGTTTCTTTATCGGAGCCGTTTTTTCTTATATGTTCTATGGCTGCAAAAGCTGTCATGCTTTTTTTCAAATATATAAATTCTGCGGTCATAATGCTGCCGGCAGAATTTTCGGGATAACTAAGAAATTTATTAATTAGTGCTCTTGTTTCGGGGTGTGCTATGTGCAAAATATGTTTAACCATATTTGCAGGAAGCTCCTCAAGCATATCGACCGCATCGTCAACATATAGCTCCTCAAGCATGGCGGAAATTTCGCTGTCGGTTGCAGAAGATATTATATGTTCCTTTACATCAATATCAAATTCAGCAAAAATATCTGCTGCGATGTCTTTTTTTATCATTCTGAAAACAGAAAGCTGTTTTTCCTCAGGCAAGCTCGATATAAATTCTGCGGCGTCGATGGGCTCGACTTCATCAATTACACGCATAAATTCTGAATATTTCTTGCTTTCAATGAGCTCATGGAGCATTTCAAGATTAGCCATAGGTTATTTCCTCCTCAAAGGGTTATTGTTAATTACAAATTCATAAATTTGTGTTAAAATCATAAAACGGAGGTGTTAATATGAAAAAACACATCAATATAATCTGTTTGAAAAAATTATTTGCTGTTTTATTATCATTATTTATGCTGTTGCCTCTTTTGGGTTGCTCGGAAGCAAGGGTTGAAACCGATTATGATGAGAACGCTCTCTTCAATTTTGGACTTGCACTTGCTTCAAAAAATGGTAAATGGGGATTTATAGATAAAAGCGGAAATGAAGTCATCCCATTTATATATGAGTATTTGAGCGATTTTGGCCCTGAAGGGCTTGCTGCCGCTTGCCGAGAGATTAACGGAGTTAAAAAATACGCTTTTATTGATATTAAGGGCAATGTGACCGGCGATAAATATTTTGAAAAGGCAAGAGGCTTTGTACAAGGCTATGCTGCCGTATGCGTTGACGGACTGTGGGGCTTTGTTGATAAAAACATTGAATATCATGTGGAGCCTCGGTTTTCAGAGCTTAGTGATTATGATGCCAACGGCTATGCTGAAGGAAGCAATGTTTTTACAAGAACCTTTATAGATATTGAGGGAAATTATGTTGAAGCTCCTCTTTCAGCAGATGGAAGCGTATATTTTGAAAACGATTTGACGGGGCTGACCAACAGATACGGCACAAAGCTCAGTGAGCCAATATATGAGAGAGTTTCTGTTAGAAATGCTAATGGGAAACCGGTTGCTTATCACATAAGGAAAAATGGAAAAACAGGCATTGCCGATATTTTAACAGGTGAGATAATTCTTGAGCCTATATACGATGGTGTAAGCGGTTATTTTACCGAGAACGGTATGCTTCCCGTTTCAATTGACGGTGAATGGGGATATGTTAACAGAGACGGAGAAACTCTGATAGATTTCAAATATTCATTTGCCAACACTTTTTCTGAGGGATTTGCAACGGTAAAGGTTGGAAAAAAGTGGGGGTACATAAACGAAAAGGGTGAATAATATGTTGAACCCTCCTTTGATGAAGCAAGAGATTTTTGCGAGGGCAGGGCGGCTGTAAAGCTGGGAAGCAAATGGGGCTTTATTGATAGCAAGGGGTATTTTATTGCAGAGCCTCAATTTGATTATGTTGATAACTTTAAAAACGGTTTTGCCGCAATAAGTATTGGCGGAAAATGGGGATATATTGATCTTTCAGGCGATGTTGTCATAGAGCCTGCATTTGAAGCGGTCGGCAATTTTGAGGAATATGGCTTTGCGTGGATAGGAGAAAATCTTGGAAGCGGCTGCTTGGTTTATTATGCAAACGGTGTGATAAACAACAAAGGCAAGGTGATATTCCAGCCGGATAAGGTTACTATAGATTATTACACAGACGGATATTTTGTTCTTAAAGATTTTGAAGATAAGGACAAGGCTATCAGTGTTCTTTATGATGCAAAAGGAAATATGCTTTTTGAGTTTGAAAACATCGGTACAGGAAAGACCGAGTTTAGTGATTAAACAAAAAAGGACTGCCAAGGGCAGTCCTTTTCTCAGAAATTACTCAGCAAGCCATTTTTCGGCATTTGCCTTTGACATCCTTTTTATATCCTCTTTCTTATAAGGAGATTCTTCTCCGCCGTTGAGATAGAGGAAATAGTTTCCGCCTTCGGTTTGATAAAGTGTTTCTTCGTAGCCCTTAGGGTCGCCAAATGTGCCCACTGATTTTCGCTTTATAAGAGTGGCATTATCTGTGTCGTAGGTTTTTCCACATATAGTTTTAAGCATATGTTCAGCCTCCTTAGTTTATTTTTTGTAATTTTATCACATATTAAAAGCTTTGTCAAGCGGAAAAGGTCGACAAAGATGCAAAAAGTTAGGTAAATAAAAAAAATTTTATAAAAACCCTTGCATTTTATTTTAAAGTGTGCTATAATATGGCGTATTGTGTGAATATCAGTAAAGCGAGGTGTAAAAAATGAAGGAAGGAATTCATCCTGAATACAAAGAAGTAGTCATCAAGTGCGCTTGCGGCGAGACCGTAACCACCAAGTCTACAAAGGGCGAAGATATCAAGGTTGAAGTTTGCTCCAAGTGCCATCCCTTCTTTACCGGTAAGCAGAAATTCGTTGATGCCGGCGGTAAGGTTGATAAGTTTAAGAAGAGACTTCAGGCCAGCGCAAAATAAGCCAAACTTCGCAGTAGCGGGCAGGAGTGCACAACATGCACATCCTGCCCTTATTGTTTCTTCTGAAAGGAGATTTTATGCCACAGAATTATAATGAAAAAAGTCTCGATTGCCGTGCGGTATTGGTTGCACTTCAAATGCGAGGTATGACCGCTGCAGAGGTCGATAGGAGTCTTGATGAGCTTGAGCGGCTTC
>JAZUQN010000148.1:0-3636 GCA_045605745.1 Eubacteriales bacterium | reverse complement strand
AGGCAAAGGGAGAGAATATGTGTCATTTACTGTACTTTTCTATCAGCACATAATTCGAGATTTCTTGGCGCATGGCTACTATGTAGAGCGCGAAGAACAATATAAAGAGGCTTCCAAGGGAAAAATAAGCTGGAAGAAAACTATTCAACAAGAAACGCCGCAAATTGATAATGGAAATGTTGTTTACTTGGATTTTATAATAAAGACGAGTAAAATCAATCAAAACAATCTCTTGTCCAAAATACATGAGTATTGTGTGTTTGAGAGTTTCAAGAATATTGGATGGCTTTATGTCTCGGGCAACACTATGCCGAGAAAGCCTCAATTAAAATTAAACAAAAAGCTATTTTTGACTACGCTCAGGGATGCTATTTCTAACACATTCAATACTGCAAAGAAACTTCTTTTTAACAGCATGATCAATATCATTGAATATGCCGATGAAAGAGTGAATGAAAACGCAACTGCAAGGTTCGGAACATACAATTTCGAATATATTTGGGAGAGAATGATAGATTTTGTCTTTGGTGAAGAAAACAAAGATATTTACTTTCCTCACGCAAGGTGGCATATCATTAATAAAAGCGGAACTATTGTTGAGAGCAGTGCTCTTTTGCCCGACACAGTCATGCTTTATGATGACAAAATTTATATTCTTGATGCTAAGTACTATAAGTATGGAATAACCGGATATCCAAATCACCTTCCCAACTCCTCCTCTATACAGAAACAGATTACATATGGTGAATATATTGATAAAAGCAAGCAATTTGCTTTTAAACCAAACAATATATATAACGCATTTGTTATGCCGTTTGGTAAAAAGGAAGAAGATGATGATAATTATAGGTTTGTTAGTGTGGGTACTGCAGACTGGAAAGAATATGACGAATCCACACAAAACTATAACTATGTGTTAGGTATTCTACTTGATGTGAAACACATTGTAACAACCTACTCAAAATCGAGTTTGGGCGAGATTGAAATTGTATCTAATTTGATCGAACAATCGTTAAAAACCTTCAAAGACCAAATTTACAACAAAAACTATAGCTAAAGTCCTTTTTATGGGACACTAAACCTGTTATAATAACACCATAAAGCAGAAATGCCGGAGGTGAGTATATTGAAAAGAAGCAGAAAAAGGATTTTTGTGTTTTCGCCTTTCCTTGTCAGGTTTCTTTTCAGTATGCACACTTCCGGCATTATTTATCTTTTGACCTGTTAAGTTAAATTGAGGTGAGAAAATGGAATTGACAACCGACCGCCTTGTTATTCGCAGGGCGACATCAGAAGAATCAAATCAAATTAGTGCGCAAATAAGCGGCGACTCTGTTGATGAATATCTTGCTTCACTTTCGAAAGATGATATAGCAGTGATTTTTCAAGATCAAAATGCGGTTTCAGCTTTGCTTACTCGTTTTAGCAACAGCATCGGAGATGGTAATAGTGAGATTTATGGTGCATGGAAAGAAGATACTCTAATTGGATTTATTGCCCTTGTAAATGGCGAATCAGGCACACCCGAGTTACAAATAGAGATTGCGCCGAGTTTCCAGAATAAAGGGTATGGTTTTGAATTTCTCAAAGCTCTGTTGGTCTACCTGTTTGAACATAAAGACTTTAAGTATGTCAGGTATACTGTCATGCCGAATAATAAACCAAGCATTTCGTTGGTCAACCATATCGGTGCATTACTACAGACACCAAAAAGTGAAGCTGAGCGACTACTAATTTGCACATATCATATTACAAAAGAATCTATGGATAGGAAGCAAGCGCACTAATTGAAAATGCGAATATAAAGGAAGGAGAAGCACAAATGAACAAAGATATATATGCATTTGCAAAATATTACTTCAACTTATATAGAAATCCCAAAGCAACCAATTTTCAGGTTGAAGAAGGCTTTGCAGATAAATGCTTCTCCCTTGGCTTTCAAATGGACAGTGGCAATTCGTTTTGTGAGAAATATCCTCATGCGTTCAATGATGCGGAAGAACTTGATAAAATCATTGAGGAAATTGATGATCCACAATTCCTTGGAACGGCTATATTCTCTCAATGGAGATACATAACGCATTGGTCTTACTGCTCCCATCCTCTCGATCCAGAGTATCGTCCTTGGTTTATTTGTGCTTTTGGTAGACTTATGGCTATAACGGCAGAAGATAATGCTCCCCCCTTTGTTTTCTTTGGAAATGTCAAAAAAGTAAAAATCCATTCAAATAATGTTTGCTTTGGATACTGCCCTAAAAAGGGTGATGAAGTAGAACAGCACCTAACGATAACAGAGGATGGGCGTATTTGGTTAACAAGATATGCTATTAATGAAGATTTGAATTTTGCTGATTATGAGAAGACGGAACAAAAGCAATTCAAAATTGAACCAGATAAAGCCCAAATGTTGCTCTCTAAATTCACTAAGTATTTTAGAGATGAATATGAAATCAACTTCGCCACAGATGTAGGCTCCTTTGAAATGTGGATTGATGATGACGAAGGAAAAAAAGCATACTTTGTTGGCCCCTTAATATCGGAATTTGTAGTTGACGGGTTTGATTTATCACAGCTTGTCCGTGACACATTAAACGATCAAACTTTATTCGTGTTTGACGACAATAACTATGAAAAAATCAAGCGCATTACAATTGACTACCGCTTTACAAGCGTAATAATCCCTGCTGATGAAAGTGCAGATATAACATGGGAATACAAAGATCATCTTGTTATAGATCGTCAGACAGAAACCATTGAAGATACCTTGCAGCTTGCTGAACAATGTGATGTCACAAGAAAATATCATGTAGCAGATGGCATATCTTCCTTTTTAGATGATTTGGATATAGAAACTCTGTTTACCGTGTTTAATGAACCGGAAGCGGATATTCTTCCTTCTCCCGAAGGAACTGCTGAATATGAAGTGAAAGTGGAATTCTATCGTCAAGAACCACGAATTATATCAGGGAAGTATGACAAGCAAGGCTTACCAAAGGATTGGCCAGAGTTTATAGAGAGTCTCTATGATTTTATTTCATTCTATGGCTTTGGCGAAATGTTTGATAAAAAGCAATATGAAAAGACTTATAGAAAAAAGAATGATTATATCTTTTTGAGTGTTAAATTCGGAGATTATGGCAAGCCCTATTATTACCTAACAGACGATGACTCCATCCAAACCGGCGAACAGGTTGTTGTGCCAGTTGGCGATGAAGGTGCAGAACGCATAGTTAGAGTATCGAAGAAGCAATACTTTCAAGCAGATAATGTTCCTATGTCTTTGGAAAAGGTTAAAAGCATCATTGGAAGGTTTACACGATCGGAAGAAGGCATGTTATACTGTCCGATGTGCAAATGCGAAATAAGCGAGGACGATTGTTATGATCTCCTTTACGATCCTTTGATAAACAGTATAGACGGAATTATTACCGAAGACGAGGTCGAGCAGCGACATGATATCTGTGAGCGCTGTAAATATCACGATGAATGAGGTGATGGTATGTATCTCGCAATTGTAGCGATCTTATTAATAGTTTGGGGAATCATTGCACTAAAAGAGAAAATCGCACCATCTGCGCCACCCATCGATGATTTAGATGAACATCTTAAACATCTAAGCTCATTATCAAATCAAAA
>JAZUQN010000147.1:0-5855 GCA_045605745.1 Eubacteriales bacterium | reverse complement strand
AAAATGCAAGAAAGGGTGATATCATTCTCTTTGCAGGAAAGGGTCATGAGGATTACCAGCTTGTTTGCGGAAAAAGAGAATATTTTTCCGAGAGGGAAACTATAATAGAAGGCGCATTTGGAATGCTTCTTGGCAGGTGATGATATGGCGTTTTATAAATTTGCGGAAAGAGTTTTTGAACTCAGAAATAAATATTCTTATACCGATAAAATGTGCTCTGATTATATTGTCACTGCCGATAGGGCAGATTATTCTATAGAGGTTACAGAAGATGATATAAAAAACGAGGCTTCCTATGCCCCGGCATCTTATCCGGTATATTATCTTGAATTTATTGCTATTCACAGAAAAATATCCGAGCTTCTTGTACACGAGGACTGTATGTTGATGCACGCTGCTGTTATAGAATACGGCGGAAAGGCTTATGCCTTCAGTGCAAAGAGCGGCACAGGAAAAACTACTCATATATCACTTTGGGAAAAGGTTTTTGGTGACGATGTCCGCATTATAAATGGTGACAAGCCGTTTGTAAGACGGATCACCTGCGGCAGGAAAACAGAATTTATAGCTTATGGCACTCCTTGGTGCGGTAAAGAGAGAAAGCATATCAATACCTGTGCGCCTATTGCTGCATTTTGTATTCTTGAACGCTCGGAAGAAAATTTTGCAGTGAGAGCAGGAGAGGAAGCTGTGCCGTTTTTGCTTGGAGAAATGCTTTTTAAAAAGGATGCTCAGCATCTTAGGGCTTTGATGGGATTTGCTGATGCCTTCGTTTCAAATGTTCCCATTTATCGTCTTGGAGTTAATATGGAGGATTCTGCTGCGGTGATGGCTAAAAACGCAATTTGCAAAGAATGATATTTTGGAGGAATAGGGTATGAAAATGAATAAAAATTTCGTTGTCCAAAAGATTGGCGACAGCTATTATGCGGTGCCTCTCGGATGCAATTCTGAAATCGCAAACGGTATGATCAAGCTCAATGAAACCGCATATTTTATGTGGAAGAGGTTTGAAGATGGCCTTGATAGAGAAGGCGTTGCCGAGGCACTTTTAAAGGAATATAATGTTGACAAAGAGACTGCTTTGGCTGATGTGGCTGCCTTTGCGGCTCGTCTCGGAAAGGCAGGTATTCTTGAAGGAACAGATGAAGCTTGAGGATGCGCTTCCTCTTATAGAAGCGGCTTTCTCCGCCGGCGCCCCCTTTCGTTTCTTTCAAAGGGGTACAAGCATGATGCCCATGCTGAGGCAGGGCAAGGACTCTGTTCAGCTTGTTTCTCCTAAGGTTAGAAAGCCACAAAAGGGAGAAGTGATTTTCTATCGAAGGGAAAACGGACAGTTCGTTTTACACAGAGCTATTGGGGTTGATAAAAATGGTAATTTTATTGCCTGCGGAGATTGTCAGGTGATACCGGAAAAAGGAATCAAACCTGACAGCATAATTGGGGTGCTTGAGGGCTTTTACCGTGGCGATGACTTTGTATCTGCAGATAATGCCGAGTATAAAAGATATGTAAAAGAACGAATGAGATCAAGAAAATTCAGATATTTTAAGTCTGTTATTATAAAAAAATTGAAGTGAAGGGTTGTTTATGATTTATATTAGCTATAGGAAGAAAATGCGTATTTTAGCCATTGCTTCGCTGCTGATTGCGGCGATTCTTGCTGTGTCCTTATATTTTCTTATTTCAGATTACAATGAAAAGGCGCAACAGAGAAGAGATGAATTGCATCTTCTTGATATAGAAATGTACGAAGAGATAAAAAACAACGATAATTATTTTGATGCAGAGGTTTCACAAGCCGACAGAGAGCTTGCCGAAAAACTGAAAAAATATAATTTTTATCAAAAGCTTAAGGAGAGACTTCAGGTTAATGTGCTATTTCTCGGAAATGCCATTACCGACGGTGTCGGTGTTTCGGATTATAACTATCGTTGGGTAAATCAGTTTGTTAATGAAATTGAAAACGGCTATGGCTCTGACCTTAAAGGCTTTAACTACGGAAAGGCGGGCAGTGATGCTTTCTATGGCTATAACATTTTAAACTTCTCTGCATCCAGCCTTGTTTATGATCTTGTTTTCATTTGCTATGGTGCAGACGAAGATCCGGAGACCTTTAAGATAAATTATGATGGGCTTTTGCGCAGCATTAAGAACCAAAACTCAAAATGCGAAATATACTGTATCATTGAGGCAAGCTCGGATGGATATGGCGAGAATGCCGATACCGTCAGACAGCTTTGCACACATTATGGTGGAGTTTTGATAGATGTAAATGAATATTTTATTGCCAATAAAATTGATACGAACGAAACACTTGACGGAATAGTTCCCAATCTAAAGGGAAATATAGAGTATTATAATTGTATATCAAAGGTGCTTCGTGAAAACTTCCTAAACGAGCGCGCTATTTCAACTGAGATAAAGCCAAATTCAGTTACAACAAAGTATTTTGATAATTATAATGTTATAACACGCACAGACATGAAGCGAATAGGTGAAACCGTTTATGAATTTTCCGCAAAGGGAAAGATGGCAGGACTTATTTTCAATAAGAGCTATACGGATGGCGGAACTATCAAAATATATGTGAATGGTAAAAAGGTTCAGACCATTGATAACAAGCGCAGTGAGAATGATGTAGGTAAGGGAGTGGATTTTGCGCTCATTTCTTATGATCTCTCAGGGGTAAACAAAATCAGAATTGAGATGGGCTCAGCAGATAATACCTTAAATCTTTATGGTGTTGCAATAAGCGGGGAAAGATAATAGGGCGCAGTTTGCTATGAATAAACAAAAAAGAAAATTGAATGATGGCCACAGGGAAAGAATGAGAGCTAAATATCAAAAGGTTGGTTTTTATTCTTTTACTGATCATGAGCTTTTTGAAGTTTTGCTTTATGCCGTTCAAAAAAGACAGAACACCAACGGCATAGGGCACAAGCTCATCGAACGCTTTGGTTCTGTTCGCGGCATATTTGAGGCTTCAAAGGATGAGCTGCTTGAAATTGCCGGAGTGGGAGAGCAAAGTGTTATGTTTTTTGACCTTATTTCAGAGCTTATGAGGAGGTATCATTCCTCAGAGGATAAGAGAGAAAAATTCACAACGATAGAAAGCTTAGGAGAATTTTTTGTTCATAAATACATAGGTATAGGCGTTGAAACTGTTTATGTTTTACTTCTTGATAATTCTCTTGGCCTTATTGATTTCAAAATGGTACACGAAGGCTCGATTAATGCGGCGTCCTTTGAACTCAGCAAGGTATATCAATATGCATTTTCGAGAAATGCACCCTATGTGGTAGTTGCCCATAATCATCCAAGAGGAGTTCTTATACCTTCGGATGCAGACAAAAGGACAACGCAAATGTTATCCGAGGGGCTTGGCATTTTGGGTATAACTCTTATTGAGCATTTTATAGTTACCGACAGCAGATATTTGCCTATTATGAGGAATTCTGAGCTCCTTTCTCTCAGAAAAAGATCTGAGGAATTTTTGCAATTTCGAAATGTTGAATATTTAACAGGAAAATTGAACTGAATATTTGCGTCTATATAGCTTGATATAAAGGAGGCATGGCTTTTGGCTGAAATTGAAATAAAAAGAATTAATGATGCGGCTAAAATGGATGTTTATGACTTTATAAGCAGGTCGGAAAATAATTATACGCAGCTTTTGTTAGGTGTTGCCGATAAGCTTGAGCGTGATGGAATAAAAATTGTTTTGCTTGCCGGCCCAAGCGGCTCAGGTAAAACCACCACAGCAAATATTTTAAAGGATGTTATGGAGGAGAGAGGGCATAAAACCGCCGTTATTTCCCTTGATAATTTTTATCGTGATATGCATGATCCTCTGTATCCCAGAGACGAGGTGGGAGCACTTGATTATGAGGCTGTGGATGCGCTTGATGTAGCAGAGATTCGCAGATGTATAAAAGAGCTTCTTCGTGGCAATTATGTTCGTATTCCTAAATATATTTTCGGAGAAGGAATATCAAAGAAGGACGAAATTCCGATAGCTTTGCCATATGGTGGTCTTGTTATCATTGAGGGACTTCATGCCATAAATCCAACTATAACCGAAGGAATTGAAAACAAGGGTATCGTGAGGATTTTTATCAGTGTCTCAACTAATATAAATGAAGGCGAGAGGCGTATTTTGTCGGGCAGGAAGATTAGATTTGTCCGCAGAATGACTCGTGATTCTCTTTATCGCGGAACCGATGCCGCCGGAACCTTGGAAAGATGGGAGAGCGTTCTTCGGGGTGAGGACAAATATCTCTATCCATTACGTGAGCTGGCTGATATAACAATCAACACATTTCATGAATATGAGCTTGGGGTCATGAAGCCCTTTGCTGAGCTTGCAATAAAAGCCTCGGAAGATAAGCTGAACGGAGAATACATTAAAATTATAAAAAATGCGCTGGCGAAGGTTGATGCCATAGATGATCAGATGGTTCCTGCAACTTCATTGATTCGTGAGTTTATCCCCGGCGGAAAATATGAGTCGCTTTATTAGTTTAATATGTAAAAGGAGCTATCCACCGGGATAGCTCTTTTTTAAAAAATGTTGTGGAGAGAAAATCTTTCAAGTCTTTTTAGCTCTTTCAGCTCTTCGCTTAAGAGCAGGGCTTCCTGCAAAAGCCTGTGGTTCTCCCCCTTTTCAAAATAATATCTGATGTTTTTTATCTTGATGCCTATGTTGTTAACCATATTGTGATTTGCAGTAAATTCAATAAGTGCTTTGTTTTTATCCCAATAGCTTTCGAGCCTTGTGATCTGCTCTATACGACCGTCACTTTCATATAAAATTGCATTTGTTAACTCACTTAGCTTCTCGCCTGTGCCGTTTATATATATTGAATTTGATACGATAACTCCGCACATTATAAAAAACGCTATCAAGCTTATGACAAATGTTTTCAAGATCGCTCCTTTCTGACAAGCGTTATTCTGCCGCCATCGTCAATTCCAAAATAATAAACATTCTCAATAGGACAGGGGAATTTTTTGATTTCTTTCGTGAGCCATTCCATGCTCTTACCTGAAATTCTTAAATTGTTTTCGCATATTTTTCCGTCAATTATCAGCAGGTGGATTATACCATTTTCTTGTGGTTTGATTCCGAGTTCTTCGGCACTTGGCGGACTGCTTTTCGCTTTTGGAACTATCGTCAGCTTACCGTTTTTTTCAAGCACCGCATATGCAACATCATTCGGGATGGGACATTGCCCGGATCTTAGCTCACTCATAAGCTCTTCAAGTGATATTCTGTTTTTTCTCAGCTCTTTTTGGTCGATCTGTCCATTTTTTATTAAAATACTGGGGCGTGCAGAAACGATATTCTTCAAAAGCGGCACTTTTATCAGAATCACCGATGAAAAAACTTCAATAAATAGTAATATAACTATTGGAATTATGGCGTGGATTATTGGAACATCGCTATTTTCAATGGGGATAGTTGCTATTTCGGATAGCATGAATGTGGTCACAAGCTCGGAAACCTCAAGCTCGCCGATCTGTCGCTTACCCATTATTCTCATTGCTATTATCAGTGATGTATAAACTATAAATGTACGCATAAATATTGTAATCATTAGTGCTTCACCTCATAACATTATTGGATCTAATGTTAGGAGTTTATTCTTTATAACTACCAAATTATAAATTGCTTGCATAAAAAATGCTTTTCGACTATATAATGTTATTAGTGTTTAAATCTTGTGAAGCTTACTAAGAATATATAGATTGTGAGTTTTGCACAAAAAGTAATGAGAGGGGAAGTTAAGTATTGCAAATGGCAACAAAAAGGATAAAAAAGGGAGAAAATTTAGAAAAAGTGTTGACAAAAG
>JAZUQN010000146.1:0-1791 GCA_045605745.1 Eubacteriales bacterium | reverse complement strand
CGCTTGGCCTCCGACTTTCTTGAGGTGCACCTTGGTATCGCTGCAAAGAAGCTTGGCTGGAAGATCATGACTCCTGTATTTGACGGTGCAAATGAGAAGGACATTATCGAATGTCTCCAAATGGCAGGCTATTCTCGTGAGATCCTTCCCGGCGAAAATGTTGACGGCAAGGCTGTATTCAAAATAGTTACAACCGAAGACGGCAAAAAAGACCTTCAGAGACTTGACGAGACTGTTACAAGTGATACAGAGGAGTGGAAGGAGCTTTATGAAGCCGGCCTTCTCAGAGTTATTGACGGTAAACGAATCGTTTATGACGGCCGTACCGGCGAACCCTTTGATAACCCTGTTACTGTTGGTATCATGTATTATCTTAAGCTTCATCATCTTGTTGATGATAAGATCCATGCTCGTTCCAACGGTCCATACGCTCTCGTAACACAGCAGCCTCTTGGCGGTAAAGCTCAGTTTGGCGGTCAGCGTGTCGGTGAGATGGAGGTTTGGGCGCTTGAGGCTTACGGTGCTGCCTATACTCTTCAGGAGATACTCACTGTTAAGAGTGACGATATCACAGGCCGCCGCAAGGCTTATGAGGCTATTATCAAGGGTCAGAATATTCCCACTCCGGGTGTTCCCGAGTCCTTCAAGGTTCTTGTTAAAGAGCTTCAGTCTCTTGCACTTGATGTTCGTGTGCTCGATAAGAACGGTGAGGAAATTCAGCTCTCAACTCTTTGCAATGAGGATGATCCGTTGCCCTATAAGCGCAGACCGGATATCAGACTTGATGATGAAGAATTTGAGCGCGGCGTTGAAACCAAGGAACTTTATGATTCCTATACCTTGACCGATGAAAACGGTGACGATATCGCAATGGAAAATGAGGAAGAAGAGGTTTATACCGATGAAGACTTCGGAATTGATGCTATTGACGATGACGTTGATTTTGACGATAATTTTTGATCGATGAGATGAGGTAATATATATGGAACATAATGAATTTGCTTCTATAAAAATCAGTCTTGCGTCTCCCGATATGATCCGTGAGTGGTCATACGGTGAGGTTACAAAGCCTGAAACTATAAACTATCGAACCCTCAAGGCTGAGGTTGGAGGTCTTTTCTGCGAGCGTATCTTTGGTCCAACAAAGGATGGCGCTTGTATGTGCGGAAAATACAAAAATTCTCACAACAAAGAGGTTCATAAGTGCGAAAAATGCGGAGTTGATGTCACAACAAAGAAGGTTCGCCGTGAAAGAATGGGTCACATTGAGCTTGCTGCGCCTGTTTCTCATATCTGGTATTTTAAGGCTATTCCTTCACGCATGGCTCTTGTGCTTGATATGTCCCCAAAGCAGCTTGAGCAGGTTCTGTATTTTGCAGAAAATGTTGTTCTAGATCCCGGTATGACTCCCCTTCAAAAGGGAATGGTTCTAAACGAGAGACAGTACAATGAATATTATGAGCTTTATGAAAATGAGTTCAGAGTTGGCATGGGCGCAGAGGCCATTCGTGAGCTTCTTCAGGATGTTGATATCACAGCGCTTGCAAAAGAGCTTCGCAGTGAGCTTCAAACCGCAAGCGGTCAGAAAAAGACTCGTATTATTAAGCGTCTTGAGGTTGTTGAATCCTTTAGAAAATCCGGAAATAAGGTTGATTGGATGATCCTTGATGTTCTTCCCGTTATTCCTCCGGATATCCGTCCTATGGTTCAGCTTGATGGCGGTAGATTTGCTTCTTCAGATATAAACGAGCTTTATCGCAGAGTTATTGCAAGAAATAACCGTTTGAAGAA
>JAZUQN010000145.1:0-1819 GCA_045605745.1 Eubacteriales bacterium | reverse complement strand
TGCCGCTGAGGATAATGATCCTGTGCTTTCACAGATGTTTGTTTTCGATAATCAGACAAAGCAGGAGCCTGAGGAGGAATATTTTGCTCCCGAAAAGAAGCCCCTTGCTTTTGATGACGATGATGAAACTCCCTTTGTGCCTGATGAATCAGCCTTTGCTGATATTGCTCCGTCTGATGTAAGTGAATTTGAGAATGCTGCGGATGAGTCCGGTGTGATAGAGAACATCGGTGCCGAAAACCTTGATGACAAGGATATAAACCTTATGATAGCTCTCGGCTATGAGGAAGAACTTGAAAAGGCTATCGGAAAAGAAAATGTGGAGGTTATATCCGATCAGCTCGGTGCAGAGATAGTTGATTTTATCGATGTTGACAATGCTTATGCATTCGATGGCTTTGAACTTAATTCTCCCGACCGTTTCCGTTCTGTTGGAAACAAATATAAGCAGGAGCACTCCCTTATGAAGCTGAGGCTTTTGGGAACCGGAATTTTTGCTTTTGCCCTTCTTATTTTTGAGCTTCTCGGTGATCTTGGTATAACGCTTGGCGGCGCACTCAACATTCATCAGTATCCTGTTGTTGGCATAATGCTTTCGCTTCAGCTTCTGGTGCTCGCAGCTGCTATGTCATGGAGACAGATTTTGTCGGGACTTTATGACGCTGTCATATTTAATCCATCGCCCGTATCAATTCCATCTGTGGCGGTGCTTATGACAGTTATTTATGATTTGATAATGGCGCTGATAGCACCACATTCAGCACTCCAGCTTTATAATTTTCCGGCGGCGCTTTGCCTTGTGTTCCTTGTTTTAAATGATTATTTTAATCTTTCAAGAGAGATACGAGCGTTTAATACCATTGCAACAAGGCGCCCCAAATATGCCGTTTCTATTGCTAAAAATGCAGAAAAGAGTGCTGAAGAGGAAATGATGTCCATCTTCGCGAATGATGTTCAGCCTAATGTTGATGCTAAGGTTCTTGAAACAAGAAGAGTTGGCTTTATCGATAATTATTTCCGCAGAACTAATATCTGCTCCCAGAAGGATCGCAAGCTTTGCCTTTTGATTTATCCGTTTATCGCTTTGGCGGTTGCGCTTGGTATAGTTTCGTTTGTTACGAATAAGAGCGGTGTTACCGCATTTAATATTTCCATACTTACCGTTCTTTTTGGAATACCTATGTCTGCTTTGTTCACACAAAGCTATCCTTTCTTTAATGCAGTTAAGTCTTCTTTTGAAAAGGATGCTGCTATAATCGGTGAGGAATCTATAGCGGAATACAGTGATGCTTCATCGGTTGTTTTCTCCGACAAGGAGGTTTTCCCCACAGAGGCTACTCTCACAAAGGGCATTAAGCTTTATGATAACAATGCCATTTACTATGTTCTTTATCACCTTGCAAGTCTTTATTCAAAGATCGGCGGCCCTTTAAAGGAGCGTCTCTTGCAGGCAACAACCGAGCTTGGCCACTCGGATGATGTTCAGATAATCAGCATTTCGCAAAAGGGCGTTGAAGCAACTGTTGACGGAAAGGTCCATGTGCTTGCAGGTCAGGCTTCCTTTATGGCTGAAAAGGGAATTGCCATTGGATATGATGCAGATGATGACCGTATGTTTTCCGAAGGTGCTTCGGCACTTTATTTGGTGCTTGACGGTGTCCTCAGTGCAAAGCTTTATGTAAATTATGAGCTCGACGGAGAAATTGAAAAGGTTATTTCAACTCTTGCAAGTGAGAATATGGAAACTGTTATAAGAACCTCAGATCCTAATCTTGATGACGATCTTTTGGCGATCAAGCTGCCAATTTCCAGATTCCCG
>JAZUQN010000144.1:0-2781 GCA_045605745.1 Eubacteriales bacterium | reverse complement strand
TCCTAAGACCGCTTGGCCTCCGACTTCATTGTTATCAACGAGCCTTCGGTTGTTGCAATAGAAACAAATACGGGAAAAATGATAAAGGTTGGCAGAGCTGCGCAGGCTATGCTTGGCAGAACTCCTGCAAACATCATGGCTATAAGACCTCTCAGAGATGGGGTTATCAGCCAGTATGATGTGACGCTTCAGATGATACAGTATTTTATTAAAAAGGCTTGCGGCGGCTTTGTTTTTCGCCCAAGAGTTATGGTTTGCATTCCAAGCGGCGTCACCGAGGTTGAGGAGCGTGCTGTTATCGATGCGGCAACTGCGGCAGGTGCCCGTCAAACCCATCTTATAGAAGAGCCGGTTGCGGCAGCTATCGGTGCCGGGATAGATATTGCGGCTCCAAGCGGAAATATGGTCGTTGACATTGGCGGCGGCACTACGGATATTGCCGTTATCTCGCTTAATGATGTGGTTGTCTCGGAATCTATAAAGGTTGCGGGAGATAAATTTGACGAAGCGATCATAAGATATGTGAGAAGAAAATATAATATGCTTGTGGGAGAGCGTACTGCTGAGGCTATAAAATGCCGCATTGGAGCAGTTTATCCCCATAATGAAGCGCAGTTTATGAATGTTAAGGGCAGAAGTCTTGAAACGGGTTTGCCCGGAATGATAACTATCAGCTCAAAGGAAATGCTTGAGGCACTGGCTGATCCTATTTCCAGCATTTTGGATTCTATTTGCTCTGTTATCGAGCGCACGCCGGCTGAGCTTGTGGGAGATATTCTTAACAACGGTATCGTTATGACCGGAGGAGGAAGTATGCTCTGGGGATTTGACAAGCTGATTTCACACATAACCGGTATTCCGACAAGGGTGGCTGAAAATCCCATACAGTGTGTTGCTATAGGAACGGGTAAATCGCTTGATAATATTGCTATCCTACCGGATGGTGCAATCAATCTGTCTCGCAGGAAACAGAAATATTGATATTTATTTACGGCGCAGACCCTCTGCGCCGTTTGCATATGAAAAGGAAAATTATATGAAACCTGAGATAATTAAGGGATATTCGCCCGAAAAGCTTTTTGCGTTTTTTGAGGAGATAACAAGGATTCCGAGAGGCTCCGGAAATGAGGCGGCAATTGCTTCATATCTCGAGAGCTTTGCAAAGGATAGAGGACTGTTCTGTATTAGAGATTCGGTCAACAATGTGTTTATAAGATGCGAGGCAACTCAGGGGTATGAAAATTCCCCCTCAGTGCTTCTTCAAGGACATACAGACATGGTTTGTGAGAAGAATGCAGATGTTGAATTTGATTTTTTAAAGGACCCTATAAACATTTATGTTGATGAGGAAGGCTTTTTGCGTGCAAAAGGCACGACTCTCGGTGCTGATAATGGAGTTGCTGTTGCCATTATGCTTGCACTGCTTGATGGCGAATGTGTAGAGCATCCTGCACTTGAGTGCCTTTTCACAGTTGAAGAAGAGACCGGGCTTGATGGGGCAAAGGCATTTGATTATTCTGTAGTTAAGTCGAAAAAGATGATAAATCTTGACTCTGAAAATGACCGCGAGGTGGTCGTTGGATGCGCAGGGGGAAATTTCCATAAGGCAACTATTCCTTGTGGCTTTGAAAAGGGATGTGGAAATGTTGTCAAGCTTTCGATTGGCGGACTTATGGGCGGTCATAGCGGTGCAAACATAAATTCAGGCAGAGCTAATGCAAACAAGCTGCTTGGCAGATTGCTTCTTGAGACATATAGGGAATGTGATTTTAATCTTGTGTCTATAGAGGGCGGAAGCAAGGATAATGCTATTCCAAGAGAGGCAAATGCCTTGGTTTCTGTTTCTGACACAGAGACCTTCTGCAATACTGTTAAGGTAATTAGCAATAGAATTTCCGGTGAGCTTTCGGCGGAGGACGGTGGATTTTGCCTCGATATATCGGCTTGTGATAATATAGACATGATGTTTGACACTCTTTCTACAAGGAAGATAATATCATTTATTTCATCGGTTCAAAACGGTGTTATCGAAATGAGCAAAAATATTTCGGGACTGGTTGAATTTTCAAGAAATTTGGGCATCATTTCAACAAATGGTAACAATGTTGAATTTATTTTCTCTGCTCGATCTGCTATAGACAGTCAGCTTGATTATGCGGCAACCGAGATAGAAAACCTTGCTGAGATCTACGGTGGAAGAGCAGAGCAGCTTGGTAGATATCCGGGTTGGGAATATGCTAAAGTTTCTCCTTTGCGTGAAAAATTCCTCTCGATATACCGAGAAGTGATGGGCTCTGAGCCTGAAGTGAATGTTATCCATGCCGGGCTTGAATGCGGCATTATCAAATCCTATGTTAAGGATATGGACATTATTTCCATTGGCCCTTCTATGAGGGATATACATTCTCCCGATGAGGCACTTGATCTTGCCTCTTTTGAGAGAACATGGCAGATGGTTTGCAAGCTGCTTAAATAAATCATAAGGGCTGATTTTCTTAAAATCAGCCCTTATGATTTTAGTGATAAATTTTGATTAATCGGGGATATGCGGTGACAAAACTGTTAAAGTTTTGATAAAACTTTTGGGGAAGTTTTTGGGAGCCGGCAACATTGTCGGTCGCCTCCGCAGAGGCGAAATGTCCCGAGCGGCATTTCTTTTGCCATACGATTTTGACGAATAAACGGACATATTTTCTCGGAAAATATGTCAAACGATGCAATGAGAAATTCACCAAACCGATAAACTTCACGCATCGTGACTTTTCTTTGGGCCTTTAGTGT
>JAZUQN010000143.1:0-4447 GCA_045605745.1 Eubacteriales bacterium | reverse complement strand
GGTGTCCTTATGGGCAGAAAACTGATATAATATATAAAAAAGTCGGTGCTAACCGACTTTTTTATATATTATATCTTTTCACATCGTCAGCAAACCTGCAGATAGCTTCTGTAAAAATATTAGGCTTAACAAACTCATCATTCTCTTCGTTTGATTTAAGAAAGATTTTAACTAAAAACCTTTCAAAGCCTTTTTGATTTTCAAGCTTTAGTGCGCCTCCAAAAGAATCGTGTATAATTGAATTTTCAATAAGCTTAGAAGGGAAGCACTTGGCAAAATATTTATCTGTTTCGTCATCATAAGCATTGCAAATAAAATATGCGACTGCTTTACTTAGTAACTTATCTTTATTCTTCTCAAGGTAAGTATACATCCTGCGATCAAGCTTATCCATCCTGATGCTTGCCCCAAAAATTAACAGGTCATAACCGTCAATTTCAGGATGTTTTTCGGAAATATTAACAAGATCAACTTCATATCTCGGAAATTCTTTAGCTAGCAGTCCGGCACAAATTGCAACAGTACCGGTTTTTGTGGCATAAGCGATAAGTATTCTCAAAGTCATCACCTCACAGTATAGTATAACAGATGATTTAATAAAAAACAAGATGTAATTTTTAAAACACTTAGCAATATAACTGAACAAGGTATATGTTTTTTTCGTAAATTCCTTGACTTATAAGCCATTTAGGGTTATAATGTATTATCAAACTAAAGCAAAGGAAGTTCAATCATGAAAATAGTAGTTAAGGTGGGCACATCGACCTTGGCCCATGCTACAGGACATCTAAACATCCGTCGTGTGGAAGAACTTTGCAGAGTTCTCAGTGATCTCAAAAACAGCGGACACGAAATTATTTTGGTTTCCTCCGGCGCCATAGGAATGGGCGTTGGAAAGCTGTCCTTGAAGGAGAGACCGAGCGACATTCCAACAAAGCAGGCTGCCGCAGCGGTGGGGCAGTGCGAGCTGATGTATACATATGATAAGCTGTTTCAAGAATATAATCATACGGTTGCACAGATCCTCCTAACAGGCTCTGATTTCAGACATGATGATAGATTTGAGAACTTCAGAAACACCATGAACCGTCTTCTTGAACTTGGCGTACTTCCGATAATCAACGAGAATGATACAATTGCAACAGATGAGATCAAGGTTGGAGACAATGATACGCTTTCTGCAATTGTTGCAACAAGCATTGGTGCCGATATGCTTATTTTACTATCTGATATTGATGGGCTATATACAGCAGATCCGAGGAAAGACAAAAGCGCAAGACTTATCGCAACGGTTGAAAAGCTTACACCAGAAATAATGATGCTTGCGGGAGACGCCGGATCTTCTCTGGGAACCGGAGGCATGAAAACAAAGCTTCATGCCGCGGAGCTTTGTTATAAAGCAGGCTGTGAAATGGTAATTCTAAATGGCGAAAATCCTTCTATGCTCTACGATCTTTTTGATGGCAAAAAGGTTGGTACAAGATTTTTTTCGAAAGGTTAATGCGAATGACAACTCTTGAAATTTTAAAACAAGCAAAGGCATCTGCTCCTCAGCTTGCAATACTCGATACGGAGACAAAAAATAATGCGCTTTTAGCAATGGCTGATGCACTGGAAACAAATATAGATGAAATTTTGACCGCCAATGCTGAAGATGTTGAAGGTGCCAAAAATTCCATTGGCGATGTGATGTGTGACAGACTCCGTCTTGATGCCGATAGAATTAGAGGCATGGCGGACGGAATAAGAGCAGTTGCGAAGCTTCCGGATCCAATAGGAGAAATTATTGATAGCTTTGAGAGACCTAACGGTCTTAAAATCAAAAAAATCAGGGTTCCAATGGGCGTAGTAGCTATAATCTATGAAAGCCGCCCCAATGTTACATCTGATGCTGCTGCGCTTGCTCTGAAAAGCGGAAATGTTTGCGTTCTTCGAGGTGGAAAGGAGGCTTATAAAAGCTCATTTGCTATTATGAACGCAATGAGAAAAGGACTATCATCTTTGAATCTTCCGGAATCATTCATAAATATGCTTGAAGATACTTCAAGAGCCGGAGCTAATGAACTTATGACTGCGACGGAATATGTAGATCTTCTTATTCCCCGAGGCGGTGCGGGACTTATTCGAGCCTGTGTTGAAAACGCAAAAGTTCCTTGTATACAAACGGGAACCGGAATTTGCCACATATATGTTGATGCCGAAGCCGATCTTGATATGGCTTTGGATATTATTGAAAATGCAAAGACAAGTCGCCCTTCGGTTTGTAATGCCGCAGAGGTTTGTCTTATAAATCGAGCGATTGCCGATAAATTTTTGCCAATGCTGAAAAAAAGGCTTGTCACCAACCGAGAGAAAAATTCTGTTGAGCTGAGACTCGATCCAAAAGCTGCCGAAATCATCGATGGCACTAATGCAACTAAAGATGATTTTGACACCGAGTTCCTCGACTATATTTTAGCTGTAAAGATAGTTGATGATGTCAAGGAGGCGGTCGAACACATTTCCGCACACTCAACCCACCACAGCGAAGCGATCATTACACGCAATGATAAAACTGCTGCATATTTTACTGCTACGGTTGATAGCTCTTCTGTATATGTAAACGCCTCAACGAGATTTACAGATGGCGGAGAATTTGGCCTTGGCTGTGAAATAGGCATTTCAACTCAAAAGCTTCACGCAAGAGGTCCAATGGGGCTTTGTGAACTTACTGCATATAAATATGTAATTCATGGCAACGGGCAGATTAGATAGGAGATTTATATGAAAAAGATAGGTTTTATTGGCTGCGGTAATATGGGGGGCGCAATAGCAACCTCTGTTGCAACAAAATGTCTAAATGACAAAATTTTTCTTTGTGACGCTTTAAACAATAAAGCGGTTGAATTATCTGGGAAGCTGTCCGCAACAGCTACAGATGCAAAAACAATAGCAGGGAAGTGTGATATCATTTTTCTCGGGGTAAAGCCTCAGGGCTTTGAAGCACTTTTCGATGAGATTTCTCCGGTATTAAAAGAACGCAACGAAGATTTTGTTCTTATTTCCATGGCGGCCGGAATTTCTATTTCAGCCGTAGAAAAATTTGCAGATTGTGAGGCTTCTGTGATCAGAATTATGCCTAATATGCCGGTTTCCGTTGGAGAGGGAATGATTTTATTTACCTGCAACGAAAAAGTTTCTTGCGAAAATAAAGATTATTTTAAGTATATACTTTCGTCTGCCGGCTCCCTCGATGAAATTCCTGAGAATAAGATCGATGCCGCAAGTGCACTTGCCGGATGTGGGCCTGCCTTTGTTTATATGTTCGCCGAGGCGCTTGCTGACGGCGCTGTTGAATGTGGGCTGTCACGAGAAAAAGCTATGCTTTATGCGTCTCAAATGATACTTGGTTCAGCAAAACTTCTTAAGGAATCAGGCAAGCACCCGGGAGAACTCAAGGATGCAGTTTGCAGTCCGGGAGGAACAACAATCGCAGGAGTGCACGCTTTAGAGATGGGCGCTTTCCGTTCTTCTGCTATTTGTGCAGTTGAAAGCGCTTACAAGAAAACTCTTGAACTAAAAAAATGACAAAAACAAAAAGAGGCGTTACGCCTCTTTTTGTTCACTTATATATCATTTTTGGTTTTGAATTGTTTTTTACGCAATCTTCGGTTATAACAACCTTGACAAGATCGCTCTCAGATGGAATTTCATACATGATCTCAAGCATTATTTCTTCCATAATAGAGCGAAGTCCTCTCGCACCGGTGTTTCGCTCGAGAGCTTTTTCTGCAACAGCGTCAAGAGCTTTTTCGTCGAACTCAAGTTCAACTCCGTCCATGTCAAAAAGCTTAATATATTGCTTCACTAGTGAATTTTTGGGTTCACTGATAATTCTAATAAGAGCATCCTTATCAAGATCTGAAAGGGGAACGATTACGGGAATTCTGCCAACAAGCTCCGGTATTAAACCGTACTTTACAATATCATGAGGATTTACATCTTTATAAATTCCATCTTTCTTCTTTTCCGTCTTGTTTTTTATCTCACTTGAAAAACCTATGGATTGATTTCCTTTTCGCTTTTCGATAATCTGGGAAAGTCCGTCAAATGCACCACCGCAGATAAACAAAATATTCTCGGTGTTAATCTGTATAAAATCTTGGTTTGGGTGCTTTCTTCCGCCTTGGGGAGGCACATTGGCAACGGTCCCCTCAAGAATTTTAAGCAATGCCTGTTGCACGCCCTCTCCCGAAACATCACGGGTTATTGAGCGATTTTCACTTTTTCTGGAGATCTTATCTATCTCGTCAATATAAATAATTCCTCTTTCCGCAAGCTCAATATCAAAATCTGCTGCCTGAATAAGCCTGAGAAGTATATTTTCTACATCCTCGCCCACATACCCCGCTTCGGTAAGCGTTGTTGCATCTGCAATAGCAAAGGGAACATCAAGAATCTTTGCAAG
>JAZUQN010000142.1:0-4316 GCA_045605745.1 Eubacteriales bacterium | reverse complement strand
TATGATGGATATGGTTTGCATTGTTTTTGCGAGAAACAAGGCTCCCACAGAGGAGATGCTTCAGCTTGCAAAGGAGTGTGGCATAGCCGTTATGTGCACAGAAAAGAGAGCATTTGAAACCAGCGGTATTCTTTACACTGCCGGTCTTTCAAAGCTTTGTGAGGATAAAAATGCCTGAGAAATTAAAATTCCATTTCGACATTGACGGCTCTGATTTTTCCAGTGCCGGTGCGGCGTCGGTAATGGTTAAGAAAAAGCTACGTCAGCTTGCATATGATCCCGAGGTCATACGAAAGGTATCCATTGCCATGTATGAGGGGGAGATAAATATGGTGATTCACGCTTGTGGCGGCACTGCGGATGTTGAGGTCTCGGATGATGAGATAGTGATCATTCTCAGTGATAAGGGTCCCGGTATTCCCGATGTGGATCTTGCAATGCAGGCGGGTTATTCCACTGCTCACGATAATATCCGAAATCTCGGATTCGGAGCGGGAATGGGTTTTCCGAATATGAAAAAATATACGGATTATTTGAATGTCGATACTGTAGTAGGAGAGGGAACTACCATAACCATGAAGGTTAAGCTGTGATCTCTTTGAAAAAATCAGAAAGTTAGCTATCGAGGTACATATGAAATCGGTTTATAAACACTCGGTATCATTGGACATCGAAAAGTGTAAGGGGTGCACCGCTTGCCTTAAGCGTTGCCCAACCGAAGCTATTCGTATCCACGATGGGCACGCTGTGATAAATCCGGTCAGATGCATCGACTGCGGTGAATGTATTAGGGTCTGCCACTCAAAAGCAAAAAAAGCGACCCATGACAGTCTTTCTGTGATTGATGATTACAAATATACTGTTGCGCTTCCTGCACCGTCATTTTACGGTCAGTTTGATAATCTCGACAATATTGGCTATATCATCAAAGGTCTTCTTGATCTTGGATTTGACGATGTTTTTGAGGTTGCCTGCGCGGCAGAGCTTGTGAGTGCGTACACTCGCAGGTATCTTGGTCGAGATGACATCAAAAAGCCGGTGATCAGTTCTGCCTGTCCCGCAATTACAAGGATAATCAGTATGAATTATCCTTATTTGTGCGATAATATCATGCCAATTTTGCCGCCGATCGATATTGCGGCTATGCTCGCAAAGGAAAAGGCTCAAAAAGAGCATCCTGAGCTAAAGGATGAGGATATTGGTATAATATTTATCTCACCTTGCCCTGCAAAGGTAAGTTATGTTAAAAATAATTTTGCTGGAGAGCGAAATTATATATCGGCAACCGTTTCGGTTAGGGATGTTTATTTTGCTCTGCTTGACAAAATGAAGAAGTATAGGGAAGAGCCCCTTGAATTTACCGAGTCCGGAATGATAGGGATCGGGTGGGCTTCTACCGGAGGTGAATCAAGTGCGATACTCAATGAACGCTATCTTGCGGCAGACGGTATCGAAAATTGCATAAGGGTTCTTGATAGAATCGACAGCTCGGATATCACTTCTCTTGATTTTGTTGAGCTTAATGCCTGCAATGGCGGTTGTGTTGGCGGCGCTATGACGGTTGCGAATCCGTATATTGCGCAGGCAAGACTGCAGTCGCTTAAAAGGTATTTGCCGGTTTCACCTAACCGTCCGGCAAGCGATTGGATTCCCGATAAATATTTCCACGAAAAGAAAGTGGAATATAATCCCTATAGTTTGCTTTCGTCCGATAGAAAAACGGCGATGCGAATGATGCAGGATATTGAGGATATCACTAAAAAGCTGCCCGGACTTGACTGTGGCTCCTGCGGCGCACCAACTTGTATGGCCTTCGCAGAGGACATAGTGAAAAAGGAAACCTGCCCGGATGAATGTACCGTTATGCTCAAGAGAATTCTCAAGGAGCGAGGACTTCATCAGGATCTTTTGGATTCAGAATTTGATGAATTCAAATGCAATAAATACGATGGGGAGAGTAGCCATGAAGATGAAGGTAAATGAGATTTGTGAAAACACCGATGCCTCTGTTATCTGTGGCGATACATCAAAGGTTTTTGATGGCGTTTATGTGGGCGATCTTCTCAGCCGTGCTATGAGTCATGTTGAATTTGAAAATATTTGGGTCACTATAATGTCAAATGTCAACGTTATTGCTGTTGCAACCCTAACAGAGCCTGCGGCAATCGTCCTTGCAGAAGATGTTGAGCTGCAGGACGGCGTTGTTGAAAGCGCAAAAGAAAACGGTGTTACCTTGCTCTCGTCTCCGCTTTCCGCATATGAGATATGCATAAGGCTTCACGAAGCCCTATGCGGAGCAGGATAATGGGAACATACTATTGCGATTTGCATATTCATTCCTGCCTGTCGCCTTGCGGTGATGAAGATATGACTCCCGGCAATATCGTTGGGATGTCGTTGCTTAATGGTTTGCAGATCGTTGCTTTGACCGACCATAACAGTGTTAAAAACTGTCCCGCATTTTTTAAGATAGCAAAGGCTAACGGAATCATACCCGTTGCCGGAGTTGAGCTGACTACATCTGAAGATGTCCATGCGGTTTGTCTGTTCCGTTCCCTTGACGATGCAATGAAATTTGGTGATTTCATTGAAAGCAGGCGTATGAGGATAAAAAATGATCCAGATATCTTTGGCAGACAGCTTATAATCGATGAAAACGATGAGGTGTGCGGCGAGGAGCCGAATCTGCTCATAAATGCGGTTAATATTTCTCTTGACGAGGCTTTTGCAGAAGTGAAGAGACGCGGAGGCGTTTGCTTTCCGGCTCACATCGACCGAAGCTCCAACGGAATTATTGCGATGCTTGGCGATTTTCCGCCTGAGCCGTGTTTCACGGCGTTTGAGCTTAACGATATTGCTTCTCTTGAGGATTGTATGAAAAAGCACACTGTTATTTCTAATGGAAATTTGGTTCATGTCGCATCTTCAGATGCCCATTATCTGACCGATATTTCCGAAAAAGGATTTGCAATTGAGCTTGATGATGAACCCTATTCTTCAGATAGAGTGAGAAATAAGCTCATAGATCATCTGCTTGGCATAAAAGGAGGGGACTCTAATGGATGAGCTTTCACTTTATGTCCTTGATATCACGATGAACTCGGTGAGAGCCGGAGCTACAGAGATATATGTGGAGCTTCTTGAATCAGAGGAGTGGCTGACTTTTACCGTTCGTGATAACGGATGCGGAATGACAAAGGAACAGCTCAAAAGGCTTGAAAATCCCTTTTTCACCACGAGAAAAACAAGAAAAGTCGGTCTTGGAATACCGTTTCTTAAAATGCTCGCTGAAATGACGGGCGGAAATGTTAAGATAACATCTGTACACGAATCGGAAGGCTCCGATCACGGTACGGTCACTGTTGCTGTATTTGGGAAAAATCATATTGATTTTATTCCAATTGGCAATATGGTTGAAACTGTTAAAACTCTAATTCAGGGGTCGCCTGAGATTAATTTTACCTATCGGCATAAAACCGATAAGGGTGAGGTTATGCTTTCTTGCAAAGAAATGCGAGAGGTGCTTGGCGATATACCACTGAATGAGCCGGAAATACTGTCATGGATAGGTGAAACCCTTTGTGAACAGTATCAGGAGCTCTAATATTGTTTCAAAAAATTTTATATAAAACGAAAGGATTTTTACCATGAAGTCTCTTGAAGAACTCAAGGCCATAAAGGCCAAAATGCAGGACAAAGTTGCTCTGCGTACTTCCAGTGGCGAGACACGCGTTGTTGTTGGTATGGCTACCTGCGGTATCGCAGCAGGCGCTCGTCCCGTTCTTAATGCTTTTGTTGAAGGCGTTTCAGAAGCAGGTCTCAGCGACACAGTTATGGTAACTCAGACAGGCTGCATCGGCATTTGCCAGTACGAGCCCGTTGTTGAGGTTTACACAAAGGACGCTGAAAAGGTTACTTATGTAAAAATGACACCCGAGCGTGCAAAGGAAGTTCTCGAAAAGCACATTAAGGGCGGCAAGGTTGTTACCGAGTACACCATTGGTGCGCTTAAGAACTAATTAGGAGGAATAAACAAATATGATTCGTTCTCATGTACTTATTTGCGGCGGTACAGGCTGTACTTCTTCCGGAAGTGTTGCTCTGCGCGACAAGCTTGCAGATGAACTCAAGGCTAAAGGTCTTGAAGAAGAAATCAAAATTGTAATGACCGGTTGTTTTGGTCTTTGCGCCCTCGGCCCGATTATGATCGTTTATCCCGAAGGCACTTTCTACAGCAGAGTTACTGTTGATGACATTTCAGAGATCGTTGACGAGCACCTTATGAAGGGTCGTATCGTTGAGCGTCTTGTTTATAA
>JAZUQN010000141.1:0-6410 GCA_045605745.1 Eubacteriales bacterium | reverse complement strand
AGATCTATGCTTGCAAAGACGCTGCAGAATGCCCCTGGGGCGAACTCGGCGTTGACGTTGTTCTCGAGTGCACAGGTTTCTACTGCTCCAAGGACAAGTCCATGGCTCACATCAATGCAGGTGCTAAGAAGGTTGTTATTTCTGCTCCCGCAGGCAAGGATCTTAAGACTATCGTATACAGCGTAAATGAGAACACTCTCACATCCGATGATAAGATCATCTCCGCTGCTTCCTGCACAACAAACTGCCTTGCTCCTATGGCTAAAGCTCTTAATGACTATGCTCCTATCCAGAGTGGTATCATGACAACTGTTCACGCTTACACAGGTGACCAGATGATCCTTGACGGTCCTCACAGAAAGGGTGACCTCCGCCGTGCAAGAGCAGGCGCACAGAACATCGTTCCTAACTCCACAGGTGCTGCTAAGGCTATCGGCCTTGTTATCCCTGAACTCAATGGCAAGCTTATCGGTTCTGCTCAGAGAGTTCCTACCTGCACAGGTTCTACAACAATTCTTGTTGCAGTTGTTAAGGGCAAGGACATCACAGCTGAGGGCATCAACGCTGCAATGAAGGCTGCTTCTTCTGCTTCCTTCGGTTACAACGAGGATCAGATCGTTTCTTCCGACGTTATCGGAATCACTTACGGTTCCCTCTTCGATGCAACACAGACAATGGTTGCTAAGATCGATGATGATACCTATCAGGTACAGGTTGTTTCTTGGTATGATAACGAGAACTCCTATACAAGCCAGATGGTTCGCACCATCAAGTATTTTGCAGAGCTTGCTTAATTGCATCTGCATTCTGAAAATCAACTTTTCCGAGGTTGCCGTATCCGGCAACCTCGTTTTTTTCTAACTGTAAAACACCCTTGAAAGGAAACAGGCAAAGAAAATGCAGAATATCATAACCGCAAAGGCACAGGGAAAGGCATATCGCGAATGCTTTATACCAACCGAAGAGAAATAAATTCCGATAACATAAACTATGGTATCCGAGCTTCCCATAATAACGGCAGCACAAAATGACGGAAAACTATCGGCGCCGTATGTATTCATCAGCTCAGAATATGCAGCAGTGGATGCGCTTCCCGAAAAGGGTCGGGTTATGAGCAATGTCAAAAGCTCAGAAGGAATCTTCATAGCACTTGTCAGCGGCTCTACAATTCTGCTCGCAAACTGCAAAGCGCCCGAGGCACTCAGCATTTTAACACCAATTATTATGGCCATAAGAGAAGGGATAAGCCCTATAGCACACCTGAGTCCGTCTTTCGCTCCGAAAACAAATGCTTCAAAGCTCACTTTTTTTGAAAAAACAAGAAAAAATGCAAGTATTCCGATCACAAGCGGCACAGAAAGCATGGCCAGCCTTTCAATTATTTTCAAGCGACAACCTCTTTTTCTTTAATTTTGCGATTCTTCCTTTTTCTATTCATACCGCAAGCTCTTGTTATAAGAAGCGCAAGAGCGGCAGAGGAAAAGGAACATATCCATATGGGGGCAACAACTGAAAATGGGTTTGCTGAACCGGCCATTCGTCGAAGGGCAATTATGGTTGTTGGCAGGAGATTTGCCGATGCAGTGTTTAAAACAGCAAGGGTTATCATATCTCTTGTGGGGCTTGTACCGTCTCCTCCCTTTGCTATGCATTCGTCATGCATTTCTTTCATTGCAGACAGCGCAAGGGGAGTTGCCGCATTTCCTATGCCTAAAAGATTTGCCGCAATACTTGCCGATATCTCCTCTTTGCCTTTTCCGCCGGCATATGCATCGGGAAAGAAAATGCGCAAAATCGGCGATATTAGCTTAGCAAAAAGCTTTATTGCTCCTGCTTGTTTCAGTACATTCATCACCCCATTCCATAAGCATATCACCGAAGAAAGTGAAATTGTGAGCGAAATGGCGGCTTCAGCCCCTTCAAAAACCGCATTTCCAAGCTGATAAATGCTCCCGTTTATAGCACCAAAAACTATTGAAATAAGACACATTATTCCAAAAACCTTGCCGAGCATATAAAAATCAACACCTTTCGACACAATATGATACAACATATCGAACCTAATTTAAATTTTTTGACAAAATATTGTATTTTTTTTAAAAAACCCCTTGACAAATCAGCTTGGTATACTGTATAATAAATTACAATAATTGACAATTTTTTCAAATATATACCAAGGAGGCATTAGTTATGAAGTCAACAGGCATTGTTCGCAAAATCGATGAACTCGGAAGAATAGTTCTTCCAAAGGAGATCAGAAAAACATTTGATCTTAAGGAAAAAGATCCAGTGGAAATTTACACAGAGGAAGATAAGATTGTGCTTATCAAATACCAGCCTGCCTGCATTTTCTGCGGTGACGCCGGCGATGTTATCTTTTTTGCTGGCAAGCGTATCTGCCGCTCCTGCATAGAAAAGCTTAAGGATCAGTTCTGATTTCACTATAGCTTATTCGGATGTCCTATCCGATATTACGAAATTTCGTTTAAAAAAATCAGTAGTAACCATTAAAAAAGAGGTCGAGTAATCAGCTCAGCCTCTTTTTTATTACCGCCGGATTGAATGATGAGATAAAAAGCGAATTTAAATAACAATATAACTGCCAAAAGGCAATTGGTGATAGTTTTTTACATACCATTACCCCGTAACATATCAAAAATTCCTTGACGAATATAAAAAAAGATGGTACAATATAAAGAAAACGCCAATAGCGAGAAAGGCCCATCGAATTGTCAAGCATAGATATTAATAAAAAAAGAAAACCAAAAGGAAAAAAGCTGTCACGCTTTACCAAAGGCATGATCATCTATAGTGCTTCGCTTACACTCATACTTTGCCTTCTTGTTGGCGTTTTATGGGCATTTCTTGATACATATGAAAAAAATCTGCCCTTGCGCACCGCAGAAAAATTTGTTTCAGAGCTGACAGATGACGGTATGTGCTCTCTCATAGATAAAACGCTGGGCGAAATCAACGATTTTGAAAACTCAGCTCTCATTCTTGCACGCTCTGAATTTTTGAACAAAAATTTGACTCAGTCTAAGCTTGCAAAGGAATATACTGCTGCCGTGCCCGTATATCGCCTTATATCCGGTGAAACCGATGTTGGGAAATTCACTCTAAGACGAAAGGAAAAAGATGCAGCCTTTGGCGTTGCCCGTTGGGAAATTGGCGAAGCCATCCTCTATCCCGAGGCCGTGCCCGGAGGCAATGAGCGAATCGATATCACTATATGTATTCCAAGCGGCGCAAAGCTTTTTATAAACGATGTTTTAGCATCAACCAAATATATCACAGAAGAAAATGTCAAATATAGCGGAAAGGCTATTGTCTCCGGCTTCAACGATGACTGTGATATATATAAGATTTCCGGGCTTTGTACACCGCCTCTCCTTGAAGCTGAATTTGAAGGGCAAAAAAGCACACTGTCCATAAAAAACGGTACATCCGATTGGTTCAGCGAAGCTGAAAGAGCATTTATGTTGACTATGCCCTCAGACGCCCGGCTCCAAATCGGTGGTAATGAATCCAAAGCAAAGCCTTGGGGACGAGGAGAGCTCTCCCATGCCGTCACCAAATTTGAAAAGCATCTCGGAGATGCCCTGCCCGCTTCGGTTTCTTATCTCGTTTGCGGCGATCCCGAGAACATTTCAGTCAAGGTACACGGTCAAATCCTAAACGGAGAATGGGTAGAAGATGAGGGGCAGCTCAAAAATCTGGTATTTCTTTATTCTGAAGAGAGTAAATACAGAGTTTATGCCACATTGCCAAAGGGTGCAAGCCTATATATAAACGGAGTTCCGGCAGGAGACGAATATAAAAAGGGAGAAAAATCATTCCTTGCATACGAAGGAATAGAATACATATCAAAAAATCACAGTATACAAAAAGGCGAGCTTTATGAGATAGGTGGGCTCCTTTGCGAGCCTGTGATAAGCGCAAAAATAGGCGACACAGAAATCCCAATTTGCTCTCTTACAAGGGATGATCAAATTTTCACTGCTGAGTTTTACGGTGCTTCCGATCCATCCCTTTCAAAGGGCGTAGAATCGGCTGCCGAAAGCTTTACAAAGGCATATTTCCACTATGTAGCAAACGGCGCAGTTGGAATTGAAGAAAACTACGGTGCCCTTATCAGTCAAATGAAATCCGGAAGCCCCGGATATAAGCAGATAAGCAGATCCAAAAGCAGCTTTGAGTTTGTAAATCAAGGAGTTTACCGCATAGATCGCATACTTCCCTATGACATGATCTCACTCAGCGATAATGTCTTTTACTGTAAAGTGGCCTTTTCTGTGAATCTCCGCTTTTACAAAAACGAAAAACAATATGAAGGCATTTTAACCCTTTTGTTTACAGAGGAAGACGGCAAGCTGCTCGTAAATGACATGGTGATTGACAGTGCATCATAAACAAAAATAAATCTGACTGTTCTGAGAGGTTGAAAAAATGAAGCAAACTTTAACCATTCATAAATTTCCGATAGGAAAAGATTATTGGCGATATGCCGTTATGGAGCTGAAAAATATTCGTTCTCTTGTGATAGCTGCTCTGCTTTGCGCTATAGCAATTATTATGGAGAAATTCCAAATTCCGGTTATTCCGGGAGTGCTGGAAGTTGCATTCTCGTTTATTGTAATCTCGCTATGCTCTTTTCTCACAGGCCCTATTTTAGCTATTCCCTGCGGAATTATCGTTGACATCGTTGGAGCGCTTATAAACGGATATTCTTTCTTTTTCGGCTACACTCTATCAGCAGTGCTGGGGGCGCTTATCTATGCTTTGTTCCTATATCGTGCACCGCTTTCATTTGGCCGAATCGCTATGGCAAGGCTCACTGTGAATTTATTTGTTAATGTGATAGTGGGTTCTATTTGGAGAACTATGATGTTCGGCCTGCCTTATGTCTATTATCTGCTTATTGCAGGCGTTAAAAATCTGCTTCTCCTTCCTCTTGAGGTGTTTATAATGGCTTTCTTTATAAGAGCAATGCTTCCAAGCTTAAAGCGTCTCAAATTTTGCGGCACATCTCAAAGCATAAGCATCTCACCACAAAAGATCATAGCTTTGGCTTGCCTTGCAATTCTTGGTCTTGGACTTCTTATATTGTATTCTTTTTACAAGACCGAAGTAAACGGAGCAATAAAGGAATTTGTTTTCTATATCACAGATAAAATAAAAGAACTGATCTAAAAAACATACGGCAGGCTCATCTGTTAAATGAGCCTGCCACCTTTATATTTCATTAAAAAACAAATTATCTGTTCTTTTTCCGTTTTGAAAACTTTTTAAGTATCGCTGCAAAGAAAGCAGGTGGGCGCACAACATAAATCTTCATATGTATTAACCTCCATTTTTTCAAGAATATATCGTCGCTTACAGTATATTCTTCTCTTTTTTTGCCTGTTACTTAAAATAGAAACAAAGAATTAACATTTTTGTTGTTCAAAACAGTTGCGATGTTTAAAAAAATGTGTTACAATATAATTTACAGATTTTTTAATGACATTCAGACAAATGTGTCATTTTAAAGAGAGAAAGGATTTTGAAATGAAAACCACTGATCTTATAAAAGCAATAAACAATGGCAAAGCCGATGAAATGCTCACTGCCCTTTATGGCAAAGAAGCTCTTGAAGCTCAAAAGGCACGCTATACTCGCGCAGTTAGCGAGTTTGAAAAAACATATGGTACCGAGAATGATGTTGCGGCATATTCTGTTGCCGGAAGAACCGAAATTGCAGGCAACCACACAGACCACAATCACGGCAGAGTTATTGCAGGATCTCTCGATCTTGACATTATTGCCATCGCCTCGCCAAGAGAGGACAGCATTATAAAAGTTAAGAGCGAAGGTTTTTCCGAGTATACTGTCGATTTTGAAAAATACAGCCAACCCGACCCGGAAAAATATACAACATCCGAATCCATCATTGCGGGTATGTGCGCCGGCATGAAGATGAACGGATACAAAATAGGCGGTTTTAATGCCTATACCACCTCAAATGTTCTTAAAGGCTCAGGCATCTCGTCCTCTGCCGCATTTGAGGATATGATAGGAAATATTTTAAATCACATCTATAATAGCGGAAATGTTGATAACTCTCGTATAGCAATGATCGCTCAGTACGCTGAAAATGAATTTTTCGGCAAGCCTTGCGGTCGTATGGAACAGGTTGCTTGTGCAGCCGGAGGAATGGTCAGCATCGATTTTGCTGAGCCGGGCGCCCCCATTATAGAAAAGATAGACTTTGACCTCTCAGAGAGGGGCTATAATCTTTGCATCGTCAACACCGGCGGAAACCATGCGGATCTTGGAGAGGATTATGCCTCTGTTCCGGGAGAAATGAAGGCAGTTGCTGCAAAGCTTGGCGCAGATGTTCTCAGAAATGTTTGCGAGGAGGATGTGAT
>JAZUQN010000140.1:0-2399 GCA_045605745.1 Eubacteriales bacterium | reverse complement strand
GTTACCGCCGATAGAATTGAATATGAAATAGGCAAGCTCACCACAGGATATGCCACAATGGAAATAAATCAATACGGTGAATATGTCTGGAACAAAACAGCTGTTAAATCATATACAAAAGAAGAAGACAAGACCGGAAATCTCATTATAACCATCGAAATAAATGATTTTTTGAAATTCAGTAACGGTACTCCCATAAAGGCAGTAAACTACATAGCACCTATCCTTGCATATAATTCTCCTGTTGCTCTTTTGTCAAAGCGTGATTTTTCCCAAAATACTGCCATTCTCGGGTGGCAAGAATTTGCAGAATACGGTGGTCCCGGCACTTATGGGAAAAAGGAATTTGCCGGTGTCAGACTTCTCGGAGATTATAAATTTTCCATCACAATAAACGCTTCGAGTGGATATTATCCATACTATTATTCCGAAACCTATTCACGCCTCATCCCACAACCCCTTGGACTTGTTTTGGGCGAGGGAATCAAGATCTCAGATGATGGAAAAGGCGCCTTTCTTTCGGAAAACTGGTATGAAACCAGAGGTGGCAAATATGTAAAAACAAGCCATATTTTGAGTGCAATCAAAGACATAGATACACATCCTTATTCAGGTGCTTATATTATCCAAAGCTATGACAGGGATAAAAAAATATGTGTTCTCAAAAAGAATCAGGAGTTTATCGGGAACTTTGAAAAACAGATCCCAAAAATTGAAACGGTGATCTATAAAGAACCCTCAGACGATGACTTTTCCAAGCTTCTCAGTGGAGAGATTGATGTTTGCCAAGGACTTAAAGAAGCATCTGAGATAAAAAGTATGTTAGCTGCTATCAAATTGACAGGTGAAAAATTTGCCGCAATATATTATGCAAGAGCCGGTGCCGGAAGTATCAAATTTACCTGCGATTTTAGCCCAACTATGTTTTCTGCCGTTAGAAAAGCAATCGCTCATCTGCTCGATATCGAAAAGCTTGCCTTTGATTTCACCGGCGGATTTGGTATGACAGTATATGGTCCATATACTCCATACAGCGCAATGTATAGAGATGTTGGCGAAAAGCTTATTCTCGACAAATATGAATTTTCTCCCCAAACCGCAGAACGCTTATTGATTGAGGACGGTTGGATTTATAATTCCAAGGGAGAGGCTTTTGAAAGCGGAAAGAGTGATGCAGATGCCGTAAGATATAAAAAGCTTTCCGAAAAAGACCTGAATAATGCCAATATTAATTTCAAAGCAACGTGCAGCACAAACGGCGTTGTATATAAAACGGTGAATATAGGCGGTCAATATTATATGCCACTTGCGATAAATTGGTTTGGCACTAAAAACAATATAGTCACCCAAATGCTGAGAGAAAGCTTTATAAATTCCGATGAATTGAAAAAGATCGGAATGGTTATATGTCTTACAGAGGGTGATTTTGCGGAAACAATTAGCCTGTTTTCTCGTAAAAACAACAATAAAGAGCTTGTGTATAGTATGTTCAATATGGCTGTAGAATGGTCGAATGTAATATATGACGATTCTTGGTGTTGGACTATTCTTCCTGAATATTTTGATGAGTATTCAACCAACCACCTAATTGATGAATATGATGTTGCATTCCCTTATTTTGATAAAAACGGCGCACATACCTCCCTTTCGTTTGATGAGGCAATGAAAGCATCCGGTGGCAAGCTTGGAATCGACTATCTTTCCATGGCAATGGTATATGATGCGGAAAACAGAATTGAATATAACCATTGGTGGAAAGCCTATATTGAGAGATGGAATGCTCTTCTGCCCGATATTCCGCTGTATTCAAACTACATTTTCGATATTTATAACACGAGGCTTCAAAACTATATAACGGGTCCATATTGGACACAGGCCGATGCAATTATCTATGCAAATGTTTATGGCTATGAAGAGTGATTACATATGTTGCTTGATTTAAAAAATCTAAAATAAAGTGCTGAGCCACTTTAGGGCTCAGCACTTTTATTTTAGCAAGCTAAATTTTGATTTATCGGGGAGACATATGAGAGCACACTGCGAAGTTTTCACTATAGAGTAGCTAACCACAGACGAAAGCAGTGTGCGGTTCATTACACCCTTTTTGCGCCGGTGCTTTTTGGCGCAAAAAGGAGGAATAGAGTGATGCACAGCTCCCTTAGAAAATGCAGCATTGCATTTTCGTGGGAGCGTTGGTAGTGCCAAGGAAGGGAGTCCTTAGAGGGAAACTACTTTTCCCTCTAAGTGCGCTTTCGTGTCTTTGGCGCATACCAAAGACACTGCCATGCGGCATGAGCAAAAAAAGAAGAAACAGCTGCCTATCTGATAAATCGGACAGTTATTTCTTTAACACTGTGTATGAAACACTTTATAATTCTTATAATCTTAATTTGTTAATT
>JAZUQN010000139.1:0-4990 GCA_045605745.1 Eubacteriales bacterium | reverse complement strand
ACTGCTTGTTTTGACTACCTTTCTCGGTTATCCTATGCATTTGGCAGTTGGTACAAGCGTGTTTATTATGGCTTTTACAGCTCTCACGGGAGGCGTCAGCCATTTTATGATAGGGGGAATTCCTGATATTCTCTGTCTTGTGCTGTGCGTTGTGTTCACGCTGCTTTGGGCAAGAATTGCATCTAAAATTGCCAATAAATCAAATGCAAAAACCTTAAACCGCGTGGTTGGTATTGTTATGATCGCCACGAGCATCGTGGTCTTGGTGGTAAATTATCTTTAATACCGCAACACAAATTGGAATATGTCGAACAGTTAGAAAATGCTATATCCACAAAGGCGATGCAAAGTGCGGAGTTGATACAAGCATTATTGAAAAGACAAAGGACTTTTTAAAGCCCATAGAACGCTTGAAAAACAAAAGTTACAAAATGAAATCCGGCATTGTATACACCTGCTTTTCTACCGATTTTCTGATTGAGGAAGCAGATGTATAGCGTCCCGAATGCTGGCAGATGATGAGGGAGTGCGAGGATTTCACGTTTCTCTTTCTCACAAAACGCATTGACAGATTTATGAACTGCATCCCCGATGATTGAGGTGATGGCTATGAAAATGTGGCTATTTACTGTACTGTTGAGAACCAAAAGAACGCCGACTAAAAGCTCGGAATTTTCGAAAAGCTTCCGATCAAGCATAAGTGTATAACAGCTCAACTGCTTATCGAAAGGAAACTGTATGGATAACGGCATAATGGAAAACTTCTTCGGCAGACTGAAAGTTGAGATGTATTACGGTGAAAAATTTGAATCCATAGGGGATTCATTGAAAAGTTGGAAAAATACATTCATTACTACAACAATGAAAGAATTTCTCTAAGACTAAAAGGAATAAGCCCAGTACAGTACCGAGCCCATTAGCAAGCAATTGGATTTTTTTAATATTTGATTTTTGTCTAAACTTTGTGGTTCACTTCAAAAGTATGACAAGGTCTTGTTAAAAAAATATTTACCAGATTTTGTGAGAAAAGTTTAGATTATTTATGGGTAGGCCTTATATTTGAAGCCGGCGTTATATATCCATTGATAGGTCCGTTTATATCCCCAAAAGGCTTTCAAATTTTATAAAAATCCACCTCGGACAGGCAAAAAACAAGGTGGATTTTCATATTTATTCTATAAGTCCTTAGAAAATAGGAGGCTTTATGAAAACGAAGATAAAGATTGGCGGCGGACTTTGGTTACTCGCCGCTTTTGCTTTTCTTGGCGGTTACAAATATATGAATTTTAAAATACTTTTGCCTTGGATTTTTGCCGTCATTATCCACGAAATGGGACATTTTGCTGCCGCACTGCTTTTTGGAGCAAAAATCGAAAAAATGGTGATTGAAATAACAGGCGCAAAAATGTCATTTTGCGGAAAACTGCTTTCTTATAAAGAGGAGCTTTTTATTGCATTGTCAGGTCCGCTTGTAAATTTTTTTACGTCAGCGGTGAGCTTTGAAGCCTATAGTGATCTCTCCGAAATTTCTCTTATGCTTGGGATTATAAATTTAATACCGGCTCCGGGGTTTGACGGATGCCGAATTCTATCCTCCTTCATAGCCCAATTTTTCGGTGCGGTGGCATCTGAAAAAACAATGAAGCTCCTATCCTTCTTTTCTGTTATATTTCTCTGGCTCCTATCGGTTTATGGCCTTCTCAAATTCGGCTCAAGTTTTTCACTTTTCATAATTTCCTGTATGCTTTTTTTAGGGTTTGTTAAACAGTGAAAAAGAAACTTGCCATTGTAAATTTTGCGATGATAGCATGATAAAGCACATAAAGGAAAAGTGAGAATGAACGAGTATTAGGGAGAATAAACGAGAATTTTGGGTGAAAAACCAACAAAAATCACGAAAAACATCATTTAATCAGACTTTTTTGCGAATAATTAGGTTTTTTTTTGAAAAGATATTGCATTTTCGGTAAATCTCTGTTACAATATATCAACAGAACTGTATAAATATTCTTTACGGTTCTATTTTCTTTTGTTTTGGAGGATTTACTGAGTTGACTGAACCTAATGCTACCAGAATCATTGAACTGAAGAATATTCAAAAATCCTATGACGGAGAGACCGTTTTAAGTGGCATAGATCTGAATATTCATGATAAAGAGTTTGTTACATTTCTCGGGCCCTCGGGTTGCGGCAAAACAACTACACTGCGCATAATTGCGGGCTTTGAGACTCCCGATAGCGGAGAGGTTTTTTTCGATGGCAAAAAAATAAACGACCTGCCTCCTTATAAAAGACAGGTTAATACTGTATTTCAAAAATATGCACTGTTCCCACATTTGAATGTATACGAAAATGTGGCTTTTGGACTTCGGCTAAAAAAGAAGCTTAGGGAAGAGGAGATCAGTAGCAGGGTTAAGGAAATGCTGCGCATGGTCAATCTTTCAGGCTTTGAGCGCAGAAATGTTGAATCTCTCTCCGGCGGTCAGCAGCAGAGAGTTGCAATTGCCCGCGCTCTTATCAATAAGCCTCGTGTGCTCCTTCTTGACGAACCCCTCGGTGCTCTTGACCTAAAGCTCCGCAAGGATATGCAAAACGAGCTTAAAAACATACAGGTTCAGACCGGAATCACCTTTATCTATGTAACTCACGACCAGGAGGAAGCACTCTCTATGTCCGATGTTATCGTGGTTATGAATGAAGGTGTAATACAGCAGATCGGCACACCAACAGATATTTATAATGAGCCTGTAAACGCTTTCGTTGCAGATTTTATCGGCGAAAGTAATATTCTTGACGGTGTTATGCTTGAGGATTACAAGGCTAAATTTTCAAATCAGACCTTTGACTGCCTTGATTTTGGCTTTGATAAGGGAGAAGCTGTTGATATCGTTGTCAGACCTGAGGATGTAGATGTTGTGCCGGTTGAAAAGGGTATGCTTTCCGGCGTTGTTACAAGCGTTACATTTAAAGGCGTTCACTATGAGATAATAGTTGATATCGGCGGCTTTAAATGGATGATTCAGACAACAGATTTTGTTGCGCAGGATGAGCACATTGGCCTTTATATTGAGCCTGATGCAATTCATGTTATGAAAAAATCCAAATATTCGGATCAGTTTGGCGATTATTCTTCCTTTAGTGATGAGCTGGAGGAGCTTTCGGTTAATACCGAGGAGGAATAAGAATGAAGCAAAGATCCTTTTTGCAAAAATGCTTGGCAGCACCGCATATGGTTTGGACAGCCATCTTTATCGTTGCGCCCCTCATTTTTGTTGCATACTACGCTTTTACGGATAAAGAAGGCGCATTTACCTTTGATAATATTATGAAGGCTCTTGAGCCTGATTATATGGTTATATTTTTCCGCTCCATAAGCCTTGCGCTAATAGCAACTTTTATATGCCTTATTATTGCATATCCAATGGCTTATGCTATCTCAAGGTGCAAGGCCGGCACTCAAAAGATAATAATTATGCTGGTTATGCTTCCTATGTGGATGAACTTTCTTATAAGGACATATTCTTGGATGTCTATTCTTGAGGACACCGGATTTATCAATTCGCTTCTTGTAAAGATAGGACTTGAGCCTGTTCATATGATAAACACAAGTGGGGCGGTTGTTCTCGGCATGGTATATAACTTTTTGCCTTATATGATATTGCCTATATACACCGTTATGGTTAAGATAGACCGTCGCCTTATTGAGGCTGCGCACGACCTTGGCTGTAATAATTTCGGCGTTATGACAAAGGTCATATTTCCCCTTAGCATTTCGGGCGTTGTTTCGGGTGTTACAATGGTTTTTGTGCCGTCTATCAGTACCTTCTATATTTCTCAAAAGCTTGGCGGAGGAAACTTTGACCTAATAGGCGATACAATTGAGAGGCAGTTCCAAACAGCCTATAACTATAATCTCGGTGCGGCAATATCTCTTATACTGATGGTGCTTATTCTTATTTCTATGGCTGTTATGAATAAGTTTTCAGATGAAGAAGGAGGAGGTATGGTTGTATGAAGGCTTTGTCAAGATTCTATACCACTCTTATTTTCGTTTTTCTCTATGCTCCCATTGCCATACTTGTGCTTTTCTCGTTTAACGCTTCAAATTCAACCGGCGTTTTCACCGGCTTTTCTCTGCACTGGTATGAGGAGCTCTTTAAAGACGGCGCAACACTTGCGGCTCTTAAAAACACGCTCATACTTGCGGTTATGTCATCACTTATCGCAACCGTTATCGGAACAGCCGCCGCTGTTGGCATTGACAGAATGAAGAATCAATATGTTAAGGGCGCGCTTATAAGCGCAACCAATATTCCAATGATGAATCCGGATATCGTCACCGGTATTTCGATGATGCTTCTTTTTGTATTTGTTGGTGGAATTTTGAAGCTGGATAATAATCTTAGCTTTTGGACTCTGCTTATAGCTCATATAACCTTCAATCTTCCTTATGTTATTCTTTCGGTGCTGCCTAAGATAAGACAGCTTGACCATCAGCTTCCTGAGGCTGCAATGGATCTCGGCTGTACACCGATGAAGGCATTTTTTAAGGTTGAGCTGCCGGCTATAATGCCCGGAGTTCTCTCGGGACTTATAATGGCATTTACCCTTTCGCTTGATGATTTTATTATCAGCTATTTCACCATTGGAAGCGGCTTTGAAACTCTGCCGATCAGGATATATTCTATGACAAAGAAGCGTGTCACACCCGATATGTATGCGCTTTCAACGCTGATTTTCATTGCTGTGTTGCTTTTGCTGGTTCTTTCCAATGCTATAAGCGCAAAGGCTGAAAAGAAAACAAAAAAGAAATAAGTTACTTTAAGGAGCAAAATAAAGTCTTGAAAAGATTTTTTTCTGTTTTTATGGCGTGCCTTATGCTTGTGCTGTGCATGCTTTCCTTCGTATCCTGCGGTGAAAAAAACGAGGGCGAGGGAACGGAGGTTCAGTATCGTGGCACGATAAATGTTTATAACTGGGGTGAATATAT
>JAZUQN010000138.1:0-10937 GCA_045605745.1 Eubacteriales bacterium | reverse complement strand
AACAGGCGCAAAGAAAAATCACGATGCGTGAAGTTTATTGGTTTGGTGAATTTCTCATTGCATCGTTTGACATATTTTCACAGAAAATATGTCCGTTCATTTATCAAAATCCTTCGGCAAAAAGAAAGCGCCGCTCGGGGCTTTTCGCCTCCGCAGAGGCGACGAGGCGACAACGCCGGCTTCCACAAGCTTTTGAAAAAGCTTGAGCAAAACTTTAACAGTTTTGTCACCACAACAGCTCGATAAACTCCCGCTGGACAAAGGAAAAAGTTCATTTATTTTCCAAAAACCACTTGACAAATTTTCTCCTTGGTGTATAATGAGCGCAAGCAGGTGATTTCTGCACCGCTAAATAAAATTTAATAACAAAGCCACAAGCAAGCGAAAATGGGAGGATGTGTTATGAGCACAAAGAACCGTACGCAATTACCCGATTATGAAAAGCTTTTTGAAGAGGAAGCCGAAAAGAAAAACGGCAGCACCCGTGTCATTGCTAAATTGCTAAGGCAGAATTCCTTTAAGATACTGCTCTCAACAATCATGTTCAGCATCAAGGACATTATTAATGTTATAACCCCTATCGTAACAGCGAACATCATCAACGCGTTAACCTCTCCGGGAGATGGCGTTTTAACATTGATCATAAAAAACGCCGCGCTTCTTGTGGCTCTTTATATTATCCATATACCAAGCCATGTACTCTATTCAAAATATACCGACAATATGCTGCGCACAACCTCTGCCGGTCTACGCCGCACACTGATAAGAAAGCTCCAGCACCTGTCGATAACATATCACAAGGAAATCGAAAGCGGTAGAGTTCAATCAAAATTCATTCGAGATATTGAGTCTATGGAACTGCTGAACAATCAGATAGTTAAATCGATATTCCCTACCATTATGATGCTCATCATCAATATTTTTATTGTTGTTAGAAAAAGCTGGATAGTTGCAGTGTTCTTTGCTTTGATCGTCCCTTTGCAGGTTCTTTTTATAAAATTTTTTAGAAAGACCTTGCGATCTGCAAACGCAGGCTTTAGGAGAGAAAATGAGCTAATGAGTGCACAGGTTTCCGAAATGATCAGCATGATACCGGTAACCAAGGCTCACGGGCTTGAAGAAGAGGAGCTTATCAAGCTTGATGCGAAGATCAAGGGACTTAGAATCAAAGCTCTTGAGGTTGACAGAATAAATGCATATTTTTCCTCTTCACTTTATATAGCCCAAAACATTTTCAGCCTGACGAACCTGCTTTTCAACGCTTATCTTGCCTATAAGGGCATTATCGGGATCGGAGATATTGTTCTGTTTACCAATTTGTTCAGTCAGATAGCCGGCAGAATAAATACCCTTGTTGCAATGCTGCCTGAGCTTACAAAGGGTCTTGAATCTGTGCGCTCAGTTTCTGAGATCATGTTTTCAAACGACGTCGAGGACGATCGCGGCAAGATAAAGCTCAGGTATGTCCACGGACACTTGAAGCTTGACAATGTATGCTATCGGTATCCCGGCTCAAACGAAGATACGATTAAAAATCTTAATCTTGAAGTACGGCCTGGAGAATGTGTTGCCTTTGTGGGCGGCTCCGGTTCGGGCAAATCAACCATTATGAACATGATAATCGGCTTTATGCAGCCAACATCGGGTCAATATCTCATCGACGGAAAGCCTGTTGAGACACTTTCGATGAGCGATTACAGGCATTTTATTTCGGTTGTTCCCCAAAACAGTATTCTTATGACAGGAACTATAAGAGATAACATAACCTTCGGTATGCCTGGGGTTAGCGAAAAACGGCTGAATGAAGTATTGGAGCTTGCAAATATCAATGAATTTCTCCCATCTCTTCCTGATGGTCTTGACACAATGATAGGAGAAAACGGAGGCAAGCTTTCGGGCGGACAAAAGCAGCGAATTTGCATTGCAAGAGCCCTCATACGAGACCCGAGAATACTTATACTTGACGAAGCTACAAGTGCTCTCGATAATATTTCGGAATTTCATGTTCAAAAGGCAATTTCCGAGCTTATCAAAAACCGAACTACATTTATAGTTGCCCATAGACTTTCCACAATTCGTGATGCAGACAGGATAGTTGTTATGGATCAGGGAAGGTGTGTTGAGATTGGCACATATGACGAGCTTATGGAAAAGAAGGGCAAATTTTATGAGCTTAAAACGCTTAGTGATATAAATGTTTCTGAGAATATGGAAAGTCAGCTTAAAAACTGATATCAACGCAAAAGACCGAGCCACATGGCTCGGTCTTTGCGTATAGGAAACCACACGAAAAACAGGAATTTATCGGGGAGTTTAATTTGACAAGAGCACACTGCGAAAATTCTGCTTAGCAATCGCTTATCACAGACGAGAGCAGTGTGCTCTTGTTTGTGAAAAGGCATCTCCCCGATAAATCAAAATCTATTTCTTCTTCGCAAAGGTGCTGACCGATTCTGCGGTCAGCACCTTTTAATAATTCAATTTTAATAATGCGGTGTTGGAGCTTTAAAGCTTACAAGTTCCTCACGGTTTTTAATCAAATCTTCAATCGTCAGCGGAGCTTTGCGCGGCTGCTTTCCAAAATTCAGACTTCCTATTTCATATAGAATAGGCCCTTTATATGAAGCCTCGTCAAGTGCCTTCATCAAAGCTGGCCAATCGATCCTTCCCTCTCCGGGCAGATAATGCCTTTCATCAATAAAATCATAATCAGAAAAATGTGTTGAAACAATTTTGTCTCCAACTTCCCTGACAAAATCTATATTGTCCTGCTCCAAAAGGTGATTTGTATCAAAAATAACCCCTATCCTATCATCCACAGAAAGTATCTCAGCAATTTCCCTTGAATTATGACCTAAGCACGAACGAGGCAGATCCTCTATAAGCACCTGACCGCCAAAGCTATCAAAGATTTCAGCCAGCTCCGAAAAGCTCTTCTTTGCTTGCTCCATGCGATGTCTCCTGCCCTCTACATCAAGGGGAACAGGCTCTCCACTGGGATGAAAAACAAATTTTTTCACGCCTGCCTCAGCCGCCCTTTTTCCAAGCTCCAAAAAAATTTCAACATTCTTTTTTCTGACCTCTTCATCGGCGGCAGAAGCATCAATGGGATAAAAGGGCATATGATATGACCATATATCGACGCCGTATTTTTCTGAAAGCGCTCCAAGCTCCTCCCAATCGAGCCTTTTGGCAATTGCCAAATCTCCCTCGGAAACCTCAAGCAAAGCACCGTGCTCTGAGCAAATCTTAAATGCATTTTCATCAGGATCTCCAAAAAAGCAGGAGGACACTGCAAGCTGCCATTTTTTCATTTTTCCGCTCCTTTTTACATATTTAAAGTCAAGAGCTGAAACACCTAAAGTGCCACAGCCCTCTTTAAATTTTAAAACAATCAGTCTATCATTCTTCGGATTTCGTAACCGCTATGCAAAGCTCGTCAAGTCCCTTTGGATCAGCAGGGCCGGGGGCACCGGACATAAGCTCGCTTGCGTTCTGAACCTTTGGGAAGGCAATAACATCACGGATATCCTCAAGTCCGAGAAGAAGCGTAACAAGTCGGTCAAGACCAAACGCAAGTCCGGCATGGGGAGGAACACCATATTTAAAGGCTTCAAGCAGATATCCGAATTTCTCGTTTGCTTCTTCAATAGTCAAACCAAGAATTTCAAACATCTTCTTCTGTATATCCTCGCTGTGGATACGAACCGATCCGCCACCAAGCTCTGTTCCGTTAAGAACTATATCATAAGCTTTTGCACGAACTCTGCCGGGATCGCTTTCGATATACTGCATATCCTCATCCATAGGAGAGGTGAAAGGATGGTGCATTGCATAGAAGCGTCCGTCATCCTCACTCCATTCAAGCAAAGGAAATTCTGTTACCCACAGGAATTTGAAATCATGGGGGTCAAGAAGACCAAGTCTCTTGGCACATTCGCAGCGGAGATTTCCGAGTGCATCGAAAACAACCTTGTTTTTATCGGCAACGATAAGAATAAGGTCGCCTGCCTCCGCCTCCATTGCCGCCTTGATAGCCTCGTTTTCAGCATCTGTCAGGAACTTTGCATAAGAGGAGGATATCTCTCCGGTCTCTGCCCATTTAAGCCAAGCAAGGCCCTTTGCCTTATATGTTTTAACATATTCTGTGAGAGAATCTATTTCTTTGCGAGTAAACTTAGCGCCGCCCTTAACATTTATTGCACGAACAGAGCCACCATCAGCAATTGCACCTGCAAAAACCTTAAATTCGCAATTTGCAAGAACAGAGGAAAGATCTCGAAGCTCAAATCCAAATCTAATATCAGGCTTATCCGAGCCAAAGCGATCCATTGCCTCACGGTAAGGCATTTTTATAAAGTCATAACCGAGCTCGCAGCCGAAATATTCCTTCCAAAGGTACTTGATAAAGCCCTCGTGCATTGCCATAACATCCTCTGCTGTTGCAAAGGACATCTCAGTATCAAGCTGGGTAAACTCAGGCTGACGGTCTGCACGCAGGTCCTCGTCACGGAAGCAACGAGCAATCTGGAAATAGCGGTCGAAGCCCGAAACCATAAGAAGCTGCTTATAAAGCTGAGGCGACTGTGGCAGAGCATAGAAACGACCGGGATGCACACGGGAAGGAACAAGATAGTCTCTGGCGCCCTCCGGAGAAGGCTTAATAAGGCAAGGCGTTTCGATATCTATAAAGCCATTATCTGCATAATAATCTCTAGCTATCTTTGTGATCTTTGAGCGAGCTATGATATTGCCCTGCATATCGGGGCGACGAAGATCAAGATAGCGGTGCTTTAGTCGAAGCTCGGGGTTGACCTTGCTATCGGGAGTGATCTCAAAGGGAGGGGTTTGTGCACTTGAAAGCACCTTGAGCTCGCTTACTGCAATTTCAATCATACCTGTTGGAATGTTGGGGTTCACAGATGAGCGAGCACGCACCACTCCGTGAGCACAAAGCACAAATTCACTTCTAACGGAAAAAGCCTCATCAAAAATCTCTTTATCGGTATCCTCATCAAAGGCAAGCTGAATAATACCGCTTCTATCACGAAGATCAATGAAAATAAGCGCTCCAAGGTCTCTCTGTCTCTGAACCCAGCCCATAACACAGACCTTTTTTCCGATATCGCTCTCGGAAAGCTCAGCACAATAGCAGGTGCGCTTATCATTATTTGTAAGCAACTTAGCCATAATTTTATCTCCTTAAAAACAAATCTGAAAATCTACTTAATTAATTATACACCGTTTTGAATTTTTGTCAAGGGTGTTATGCATCTTATAGGTGATTTTATATACTTTACGGAGGATTTTGGACCAAAAAAACTGCAGCTTTTTTAATAAAAAGCTGCAGTTTATAATTTTTATCCGGCTTATTTTAAAGTCACTTTTTATCCAAACAGATCAATGCCCTTTTCAGTCAAAACAGCTTGGACCTCTTTATAGCCGAGAGTTTTGTTGGTTTCGCCTTTGGCTATGCAAAGTGCTCCTGCTATGCCTGCGGCCTCGCCAATGTTCAGCGCAATGTTCATAACACGGTATGAAGCGTGTGCTCTGTGAGTTCCGCTGATACATCTTCCCGTAGTAAACAGATTTTCATTGACAAGCGGAACTATGCACCCATACGGAATATCGTATTTTTTTGTCAACACCGGAACGGTCTCGCTTTCTGCCTGTCCTGCTCCTGCAGGATTATGAATATCTATGGGGAAATCTGCCTTATGAACTATTACGTCGCTAAAAGGTCTGCCATCAATAAGCGAATCTGCGTCAAGAACATATTGTCCAATAACTCTTCGCGATTCTCGCACGCCAACGATATCAGAGCTATCCTTTATATAAACATTTTCAAAGCCCTCAACATTCTTTTTCAGAAAATCGACTACCATCTTCATCTGTCTGCGCAGTGCAGTCTGCGCTTTTGTGTAGCCAAATATATCCAAAGGATCAAGTCCATTTATCTGAGTTGCATTAACAACTCTTTCAGAGGCGTTTTTGCCGGGATAAAGTCTAACGATATTTACCTCGGGCGGAAGCTCACCGTCTTTGCAGGCATTTCTGCACATCTGCAAAAATCCGCCGTTTTTCAGAATAGTCTCGTCCTCTTCGTGATAGCAGGTCAGCTTTTGATTTTCATCAATGCCGCAAAGAGTGAACATTATCGACATAGGCTGAACAAGGCCGTCCTCTCTGCCGTATTCGATTTTCTCGCCTGCAAGATAGGAAAGAACGCCATCGCCTGTTCCGTCAATAAAAATTTTACCTTTGATAGACTTAAGTCCATATTGAGTTGAAATAACCACTGAGTCAATTTTGTTGCCGCTTTTTATAACATCGCAAAGCGAGGTGTTTAGCAGCACTTCGACTCCTCTATCCTCCATAAGCGTCATAAGTCTGATCTTAGCTTCTTCAAAATCGCAATCGGGCTTACCTTCATCCGAAAGATAATTACACATAAAATCAGCCACAGTGTTTTTAACATATCGGCCGGATATAGGCGAAACATGACCTATGGTGATGTTTCCTCCAAGCACGCCGGCTCTTTCAATTATAACGACGCGCATTCCAAGCTCAGAAGCAGATATTGCTGCACCGATTCCGCCAGGGCCTCCTCCGGCAATAACTATATCAAATTCTCCAATCGTTTCAAGCTGTTTAATGTATTCCATATTGCACCTCGATTTGTTTTTTATAATTATATAATTAAGGTATTGACAAAGTAAATACAATGTTTTATAATTTATTTATAATTTTTTAAAGTGGTGGTTTTATGATATACAGTATTATGGAGCGTGAAAGCTTTATTATTTCAGCCGGATATCATAGGGAAAATGTTCTTATGGTTGTGCTGGAGGGCAGCTTTGAGCTGATTTTAAACGGAAATCGGTTTGTTGCACAAGAGACCAGCGTGGTATACTTTAGAAAGGGTGAATACTTCAAAAGACAAATAATAGAACCGATACGGATAATTTATATTATACCCGACGTTGATTGCAGACTTAGCTCGGGGCTGCTTGAATTTGAGGACGGAGATAGAAAAAACAGCTCTATCCGATTTCTGATAGATGCCATCAATTTGGGAAACACACAAAATGTCAGACATTTTAGCAGTGATCTTATAACCCAATATTTGCTGGAAAAGCAGCTTAAAAATTCAACATACTCTAAAGAAACACAGGGTTTTTTTGAATTTATTGATAAAAATCACAGCGAAAAGCTAAAAATTGAAGACTACCTTGGCAGCATCTATATGTCTCACGCAGGCTTTTTACTGAAATTCAAAAAAGAGACCGGAATAACTCCAAGAGAATATATATCAAATTTTAGGCTTGAAAAATCTATAGACCTTCTCATAAACACAACCTTTTCGATCGGCAAAATTGCCGAGGAATGCGGATATGAAAATTTATATTATTTCAGCAATGCATTCAAGAAAAAATACGGTCTATCGCCCGGAAATTTCAGAAAAAATAATCTTTAAGCGTTTTTGAAAAATCTGTAAGCTATATATAAAAGCGGAGATTTTTTGTCAAAAAGCTTGTAAGAATCTGAAAAATGTGATAAAATAATAAAGTATGACAATTTTTAATAAAGGATTTGTATTATGGCAAGCAATTTACAAAACGAGATAAACAGACGCAGAACCTTTGCGATAATTTCTCACCCGGACGCAGGTAAAACTACATTAACCGAAAAATTTCTCTTATACGGAGGAGCTATTCAAACAGCAGGCTCGGTTAAGGGCAAGGCCTCAGACCGCCACGCCGTTTCAGACTGGATGGATATGGAAAAGCAGAGAGGTATCTCAATAACCTCCTCTGTTATGCAGTTTGAATATGAGGGTTATTGCATCAATATCCTTGACACTCCGGGACATCAGGATTTTTCGGAGGACACATATAGAACGCTGATGGCTGCCGACAGTGCTGTTATGGTCATCGATGCGGCAAAGGGCATTGAGCCGCAGACACGAAAGCTTTTTAAGGTTTGCGCCATGCGTGATATTCCAATATTCACATTTATAAATAAGCTTGACCACGAGGCAAGAGATCCCTTTGACCTTATTGACGAGCTTGAAAAGGAATTTGGCATAGGAACATATCCAATGAACTGGCCTATCGGATGCGGAGTTAATTTTGCAGGTGTTTATGACAGAGAAAAAAGAGCCATCCTATCCTATGCAGACAAGCACAAGGGCCGTGAGCGTCTGGGGGCTATCGAATGTGAAATAACAGATACTGAAAAGCTGGATCAGCTGATCGGTTCTTATCAAAGAGAAGAACTTGTTGAGCAGATCGAGCTACTCGACGGCGCTTGCTTTGATTTTGACCTTGAAAAAGTGCGCCATGGAAAGCTCAGTCCGGTTTTCTTCGGCTCTGCTCTTAACAATTTCGGCATCGAAACCTTCCTTGAGCATTTTCTTAAAATGACCACCGCTCCTCTACCGAGAAAGACCGAAGATGAAACTGTGCTCCAGCCCGAAAAGGACGGCTTTTCTGCCTTTGTTTTCAAAATTCAAGCCAATATGAATAAAGCGCATCGAGACAGAATTGCTTTTATGCGCATATGCTCAGGCAAATTTGAGCGTGGAAATGAATATTTCCATATTCAAGGCGGCAAGGAAATAAAGCTTTCACAGCCACAGCAGATGATGGCGCAGGAAAGAGCCGTTATTGATGAAGCGTATGCAGGCGATATAATTGGCGTGTTTGACCCCGGAATATTTGCAATTGGTGATACAGTTTGCGAAAAAGGTATGAAGATTAAATTCGAGGGCATACCCACCTTTGCGCCCGAGCGTTTTGCATTGGTCGAACAGATCGACAGCATGAAGCGAAAGCAGTTTGCAAAGGGTATGACTCAGATCGCTCAGGAAGGTTCCATTCAGATGTTCTTTATGCCCGAAGCAGGTCTTGAAAGAGTTATCGTTGGCGTTGTGGGCGAGCTTCAATTTGAGGTGCTTGAGGCAAGAATGGAAAGCGAATACGGAGTTAAATTTATCCGCCGTCCGCTTGCTTGGCAGTATATCAGAAGAATCGAGAACGATGTGGACCCCAAAACACTTGACCTTTATGAAACCGAATGGGTACAGGATGTGCGCGGACAAAACTTCCTTCTTTTCAAGAGCGAATGGTTTATCACACGCACCCTTGAGCATAACGAGGGCAAACTAAGCCTCGTGGAATTTGGTCAGTGATAAAATGGGGGAGCTATGCAATCTTTGCCCAAGGCAATGCGGTGTTGACAGAACCGAAAACTTGGGATTTTGCGGTGCGCCAAAGGAGCTAATGATTTCAAGGGCAGCACTCCACAAGCATGAAGAGCCGATAATCAGCGGCAAAAACGGATCGGGAACTATATTTTTCGCAGGCTGCAACCTTGGATGTGTCTACTGTCAAAACAAGGTCATCAGCCATAAACCGAGTGAGAGCACAGCCTTTAAGAGAATCTTGACCGAAGATGAGCTTGGAGGGCTTATGCTCAGACTTCGTGACAAGGGAGCGCATAATATAAATCTCGTCACACCCACACACTATTCGAGCGCAATAGCAAGAGTCCTTGGCAATATCAAGGATAGCTTGGGAATACCCGTGGTATATAACTGCGGCGGATATGAAAGCGTAAATAGCCTTAAAGAGCTTCGTGGACTCATCGATATTTATATGCCCGATTTTAAATATTTTTCTTCTGAGATATCGGAAAAATATTCATTTGCTCCCGATTATTGCAGCATAGCAACCAAAGCCCTTGCTGAAATGTATAGTCAGGTTGGAGAAGCAAAGCTTGGCGATGATGGCCTTATGAAAAAAGGCGTTTTAGTGAGGCACATGGTGCTCCCGAGCGCTCGGCTTGACTCTGCAAATGTTCTCCGCACCATAAACGAAGCTGTGCCAATAGACAAGATATATATCAGTATAATGCGTCAGTACACCCCGGATTTTGCCCCACCGGAAATAAAGGAGCTTAGGAGAAGGATTACAAGCTTTGAATATGATTTTGTAATTTCCGAAGCGGAAAAATATGGTTTTAATGGCTTTTCGCAAGACAAATCGTCAGCTGAAAAAAGCTATACTCCTAATTTTTCAGAAAAAACTTTTTAATTTTTTGAATAAAAAAGCATCTGCTATGTCAAACTAATCTTGAAGATAGATTTATCTTAAAACAAACCGAAATTCGGAAAGGATGACATGGCCATGATGATGGATAGAATTTGCCTGTTGCTTACAATAATAGGCGCGCTAAACTGGGGAAGCATCGGACTTTTCAAGTTTGATATCGTTGCTTGGATTTTTGGCGGACAAGGCTCTCTTTGGGCAAGAATAGTATATACTGTTATTGCTCTCGCCGGTATCTGGTGCATCTCTCTTCTTTTCAGAAGCAGAGACGAAATTGAAAGACACTCTGATATGTAAGCTTTCCAAAATGTTTCTTTAAATCCGCCCGGGATACTAATGTGTCAAGGGCGGATTTTCTGATAAAATAAATTTTTTTTGAAATTTAAAATTTTTTTTGGAAAAGGTATTGCATTTTCCGAAAACTTGTGTTATAATACTATGCGTCAGCGGCCCGTTGGTCAAGCGGTTAAGACACTAGCCTCTCACGCTGGGAACATGGGTTCGATTCCCGTACGGGTCACCAAAAAATACTGCAGAAAAGGATACGTTTTCTGCAGTATTTTTTTATCCAAGTCGCAGACTTGGTATATCATCGCCGCAAGGCGTATATCATCACGCTTTAGCGTGTATATCATCACCGAAGGTGTATTCCTCTGCGACTTGATGAGATACAACACTTTGTGTTGATGATATACTTTTGTCCAAAACGAGATATGAACATTTTCGGACGGATGATATACAACGGCAAGCCGTTCATTTTTAATTTACAACGTGATATAATATACCCAAAGAGATGATATTATGGCTAAAAATTATCTGCTCGTT
>JAZUQN010000137.1:0-3167 GCA_045605745.1 Eubacteriales bacterium | reverse complement strand
TGTTAACTTGTGAAACTTCAGCTTCAACATATTTGGATAATCAAATGTATTTGCCCGTTGCCGGTGGGGGAATTTTAAATTTGCATGACGGTAAACTACGGTATTCCTTTGATGCTTTAGAGGTTGGCGGAAACTTGTTTTCTAAAACTATTAAATACTGTTTTATTGGGTGGAATTGGACTACCTTTGCAGATCAATCTTTGTCTTTTTTTGAAGAATCAAACTATCTGCCACTTTATGAAAATGAGTGGCAGGACAGAATTATTTTTAGTGAGATATCAGAGTCGGTTTATGAAGATGATTGTGGTCTTGATCTGAAGGTTGATCGTAATGAAGGCGTAAAAATGATAGAACCAGATGGTCATATCAAAGAATATAACTATATTGGTAAACTTATAAAATGTGCAGATGCAAACGGAAATTTTATAAACATTTCGTATTCTGACAAACAAATTCGCTTTGAAGACTCTCTTGGTAGAATTACGATAATTGACAAAAACGCAAAACAAATAATCGATCATTGCGGAAGGGCTATAAACTATGAAAATAATGCCGGATTAATAACAAGAGTTGTATGGCCTGATGGGTCGGATATGATGTTCACTTATAACGGCGAAAATTATAAATACTTAAACACAATCAAAAATCGAGATAATACCATCAATGTTTTCAAATACGATTCGGGTAATAAAGTTATAAGAGTTGAGACATTTCCTGAGAACAGTAATATAGAAACCGATTCACCGGAAGATTATGTGGATATTGAATATGTCAACACAAGAATGACAATTGTGAAAGATAGAAGCAATATAAGAAAAATATATTATTTTGATCTATCCGGAAGACCCGAGCTTATATATGAGGATATTCCGCTTGTAAAGGACGGCCAGGAGATTGAAGGACGATATCAGGTGATAGGCTGTGCCTCGCACCAATATACAAACAAAAAGAGAACATTTTTAACCTCGGTTTCTCAAACTAACGAAGCAATAAATATGGTTGAGGACGGTTCTTTTGAGGCGTATGCAGAAGGTAAAGCCACTTGGAGCACGGCAGATTTATCAGAATCGGATGCGGTTGTTACAACAGACTCAATAAGCGGTGGGAAATCCTTTAAGATTCACAATGATAACAAATATAAGAAAAAGTTGATATATCAGACGATATCTGCTGATAAAATTTCCTATAAATATGGAAACACAATAGTGCTTTCAGGATGGATGAAGTCGGATGGGATGAGTAGAGATGTTTTATTATATGCCGAATTAAATTATACCGACGGAGAAACAAAAAGCTATAGCATTAAATTTGCCCACAGGACGAAAAATTTTTGGGGATATACAGCACTGCCGATAGTTGTTCCAAAGGGGAAAGTTTTAGAGAGTATAAAAGTTGGAGTTGGAGTTATATCGTCAATTTCACAAAATACAAACGGCTATTGCTTTGTTGATAATATTCGCTTAACAAATTCACCTGTAAAGTTTACAGAGCGAATAACAAATTGCAATTACAACGCTGTTATATTTGGCAAAAGTGTTTCAATTAAGGAAAAGTCGGTTTGTTCCGACGGTATTTATACTACAACAGATGAGTATAATGAGGAAAAGGACTTGGTTAAAAGAAGTATTGTGGATGGGGATGAGAATGAATTTGTAAGCTATATGGAATATGACAGCCATCACAATTGCATACTTTTGCAAAATGAGCGAGGCATTATTACGAAAACAACATATAATGACCGTGGTCAGCCCACGGCAGTTAAAACATGGTATTCTGAGGAGAAGAATCCCGGCACTTTAACCGATCCAAGCGAGTATTTTCTCAAAACCATGACATATGATGAAACGGGAGAGTTCCTTATCTGTGATGGAGATGCAAGAAATGATAGTATCTACACTGAAAATGAGTATAATAAGACAAGGTGTGCACTCACGGCTTCAACATCTCCAAATGGGCAGAGGACAACTTATGCATATGACCCGACAACAGATTTATTGACAGGGATCAGTGCCGTCGAGGGTGATAAAAATTATGCAGTTGAATATGGTTACACTAACCGCCGGCTGGGAAGCATTACGCATAATGGGTTTGACTATGGCTTTACTTATGATGGCATGGGCAGAACAAAGGATGTTAAAATTGCAGGGGTGACACATTCGAGCAACGACTATCAGTTATCCGACACCACAACGGTGACAACAACATATGCCACCGGAGAGAAGATGAGGGTTGAGACAGACCGAAATCAAAAGCCTATTAAGCGAACATATATCGATGAATTAGGCAGAGAAACGGTGGTATCAACTGCGGAGTATGACAAACTGGGTAAAATTGTCAAAATCGTTGACAATAGCGGTGAAATTGAGTATAATTATAAATACGATGGGTTTGATAATGTAACCGAGGAAGCTTTCGGCGCAACCAATATTTGCAATACATTTGATTCAAACAATAGGTTGACAGAAGTTCAGATAGCGTCTGAGGATTTGAAGCTGAATATCGCACCTATATATGAGAGGGATTCGGAGGAAAAGATATATCCGGATAATGCTGTTGTTGGAGTTGATTACAACAATGGCGATATCGTTTCAAGGATAACAAAGGATGAGTTTGACCGCACTGTAGGCAGAGAGATTCGGATAGGTGATGGCTCGTCCGGCACAATAACAGAAAGCTATGGCTATTATGCATCAAGCGAAGCTGATGGAATGCGTCTAACGCCACTGCTTAACCGAATTACGCAGAATTTTGGGTATGGCGGAAATCATACGCTTTCATATTCCTATGATAACAATGGCAACATCACCCATGTCTATAAAGATGGTGAGCTGATTTTAAGATATCACTATGACGGCATGAATCAGCTTGTGCGAGAGGATAACAGTGAGCTTGCAATAACATATGTTTATGAATATGACACAGCAGGGAACATTCTGTTTCAGAAGATCTACCCCTATGCGGTTGAAGATTTGGGTGAGCTGATTGATGTCAAAAGCTATGTTTATGCTAATAATGGCTGGAAGGACCTTTTGACAGCGGTTGATGACAGAACTATAACCTATGACGAGCTTGGAAACCCGACAAATTATCTTGGTTATGATGTTACATGGGATAAGGTAAGACAGCTAAAGACATTTGGCTATCACACATTCTATTATGAAGCTGAT
>JAZUQN010000136.1:0-19455 GCA_045605745.1 Eubacteriales bacterium | reverse complement strand
TTTTGCATACAATTTGTAAAATCTTCCGCTTTCCTCTTGGGGAATTGAAGGATTAATACTAAACTGTTTTACACCATCACAAGATTTAACATCAGTTTCCAAGTAAAAAATCTGGCTTTGAATTAGATTAAAAAGACTTTCACCTTTCTCAGTATTTACCATTACTCGTGAACAACCTTTGGTATGATATGCTTCGGGAACGTGTTTTTTAATATTCCAAAAATCGCTCAATGTAATGTCAGAACTTCTTTCAAAAGAACGACTGGGACAATTTGTGCAGGATTCTCGCAAAATTACATAAGAGAAAAACAAAGACTGAAACAGATCCATAGTAGCTACTTTACCATTGTCAAGACCAATTTTATTCCCGTTCATTGCACTGATCCAACCATTTTCTTTTCCTCTGAAAACTATAGATTCAATTTGTCCTTTTGTCTTTTTTTCAATGTATTTTAAGTATTCTCTAAAAACGCCCGGGCTTGGTACCCCATGACATAAAACATCAACCGTAAACAACTTCTGCAAAAGATTATCTTTCAATCCCTTATTTTGCAAATACTGTTTTAATGAACTGACTTGACAGTCTACACCAAAAAATAGAACTTCAATTTCTTTCTTTAAATCATCTTCTATTTCTTTATATACATTGAGCATTTGACTCTGAACATATTTTGAACCATTTATTTCATCAGCATTTTCAACCTTTTTATGTATGATATGAAAATTCTCTGTTATTGCGCAACCATAAACATTCCCACCATTTTTTATAAAACGGTCTGCCAATATGTGCGCAACCCCACCAGAAGATGTCTTTATCAGCACATCTTCGTCTAATGCTCTAGCTGCAAAAATTTTGCCATTATACTTTCCATTATCTGATCGTTTTTCCGCAAATGCGCATACATTTATACACTTTGAACATTTTATACATTTTGATTCATCAATTAATTTTGGGGAAATAAAACCTTTATCATCCTGTACGGCTTTTAATGCTCCTGTGGGGCATATTGCTACGCACGCCAAACATCCGCAACAAGCATCATTGCTTTTTGTAAAGAATTTCTGTATGTCTATCATAGTTATCACGCTCTTCCTATGTTTTATTACTCCTTTCTCAGGATTGTTCACCTCGTTGTTTACAATCTATAAACACCCGGAAGGTCACAAACTTTTCTTGTGTCAAGAATGATTTTGCCCTTCAGCTTGTCCATATTTTGTTTGATTTCGTCATGTCCTACAAGAATAACAACGATTTCTGAATCCTCAAGGAACTTATCAAAATCGTGATACTGATTATCAACGATATCCTTTGTTATATAAGGGTCATAAACCTTAAGCTGAGGAGCAAGATGCTTATCTTGGCAAGCAAGAAGCTGGAGTGTGGGGGATTCTCTATAGTCATCAACATTTTCCTTATATGTAAGACCGTAAAGACCAACCTTGTTGTAATCAGTGATGCCATTTTCCTTCATTATTTTGTAAATTCTTTCAAGAACAAACTCAGGCATTGAATCGTTTGTTTTCATTGACTCCCAGATAACATTTGTAAGAGATGGATAATCACCTACAAGGAACCATGGGTCAACAGAAATACAATGTCCGCCAACACCGGGACCAGGCTGAAGAATATTTACTCTTGGGTGCATATTACAAATTTTAATAATTTCATAAACATCCATATCGTCATGACGGCAAATCTTGGCAAGCTCGTTTGCAAAAGCAATATTTACTGCTCGATATGTGTTTTCTATTACCTTGGTCATTTCTGCTGTTTTTATGTCAGTGACAACAATGTCACCAAGGCAGAAAGAAGCATAAACGCTCTTGATTTTTTCACCAATCTCCGGATCATCTGCACCGATTGTGCGAGAGTTATGCAATAATTCATAAACCATATTTCCGGGAATAATTCTTTCTGGAGCGTGCACCAAATTAATATCTTTTCCTATAACAAATCCGTTTTCTTCTATTATGGGTCTAACAAATTTGTCAATAGTTCCGGGAGAAACTGTGGATTCTATAACCACTGTTGCTCCCTTGGGGCAAACCCTCATAACTTCCTTTACTGCTGCGTTCACATAACAAACATCGATTCTCTTTGTGAATACATCATAAGGTGTTGGAACAGAAACAATATACACATCTGTTTTCTGATATTCTGTTGTAAATTTGATGCCTGATTTTACAGCTTCAGCAAAAAGTTCATCAAGACCTTTTTCTTCAAATGTTGTCTTTCCTGCATTAAGGGTTGCAACAAGCTCCTTGTTGTAATCTGTGCCTACTACCTCTACTCCGTGAGAAGCAAGCATAAGTGCGGTGGGAAGTCCTATGTAGCCAAGTCCTATTACGTTAATCATTTTTTAGTACCTCTTTATAAAATATTTTTTAATGCCAAATTGAAATTTTCAAAGGATTCGGATTCTTTATCGATTGCTCGGATAATTTTTTCCTTATATTCACCCTCAAGCAGTTCATCAGCCTTTTCTTTTATTTCCGGATAATTTTTAGAAACATAATCGGTGCTGAAATACCAATCCTCAAACCCAACTCTTTTAAGAACATCCAATGTTTTTGGAACATGAGCTTTTGAAAAGTCGGTATCAAGTGCAATACATATAAGTGGTGTTCCATTTCTTAGCGAAAGCAAGGTTCCATGAAAATATGTTGTAAATGTAAGCTTGAACAACCGAAAAACATATGCCCATTCATATGGTTCAAGGTCATAAAGATTCACATCTGCACCTTTTATATAGTTATAAAGCGAAACGATCTGATATTTATCGCCATAAAATGACTTCACCATCTGAAACATTCTGTTGGTACCCATTATACCAATTGAAGCTTTATTAAAATCAAAACCTCTTTTTTTAAGCTTTTCTTTTAATTTTTCCTCATCAATAGGAAGATCATCTATATCAACAAATGCAGTTGGATCGCAAGTATGATAGGATTCCTTTGAACAACCGCTCCACTCTACCAGTTTTTCGGTTGCTTCATCACGAACCCCTATAAAGCTAAAACCTTCTAATATATTCTTTAGCTTTTCTCTGTCATTTTCAGGACACTTAAGAAAGTTCATTCCATAGCAACTGGCGGCATAACTTAGTTTTTTTACTTTGACCCTATCGTCAGGAAGATATGCATTTGGAAACCCTCTTGATATATAATTCCAAACAGCATCGCTTCCCACAACTAATACATCATAGTTTGAGTTTATATATTCAAAAACTTCATCTGTACCATCATCAATAATTGTCTTTTCAGAAAGCGGAAGCTTATAGAGACATTTTTTGAACACTTCTGTCCTTTTTCTCATTCGCCGAAGATACATCGGATCATTAATTAACACCCGGCATTTTTTCAAAAAGACAATAGGAGAGCTGGTTTTTAAATATGATTTTAAGCTATACGAATAAGATTTGCTAACCTTCTTCATTTGGTAGTCAATTATCTCAACCTTGGCATCAGGATACTCCTGCTGAATACGCTTAGATAATGAATACGCCTGAATAACCGCACCATTATTGACACTTTGATGAAATGTTAAAACTCCAACTTTCATTATTACACCTTATTCTTGATTTTTAATAATCTTTTTTTAATTGCTGTGTCATATCCCCAAAACAGCATTAATACCGCATATACTGCCACAAATATAGCTGCCTTACTCAAAAAAGAAATCCAACCGCCATAAATGTAGTTATTTAAAGCAAAACACAACAAACACGGAATTACAACACACACTGTAATTTTTTTCGTGATCTGATAGTATACTCTAAGCATATTCATTTTTAGCTTGACATGGTAATAAACATTAAGGGAGATAACGCTACCTATAACTATGCTTATAGCAGTTCCTGAGGCAGCTGCCCAATACCCCCAAAAATGTGTGCCAACTATTGTTAAAATCAAATTAATTATTGCAGAATATGCCAGTGACGCAGTTCTAAACCATAAAAGATTTTTAACCTTAAGAATTGCAATACCCGTATTCACTATCATTGAAAAAGATACCGGAATCATCAATATAAGCGACAGATAGTAGCAATCTTCAAATCCTGCACCAAGCCAACATTCAAAAAATTCTTTTCCAAGGCTTATAAATCCGCCCAATGCAACACCCATCACTGCCCATTGTGCGCGACCGAATTTTATAACCATGTCCTCTAAGTCTTTTGGTGTTGCTCCTTTGTAAATCAAATTAGTTACGCTGGGCAAAACAACTCCTGAAATAGATGTTGAGCAAGTTTCATACATATTGAACATCTGTATTGCAAAAGAATATACCGTAACTGCGGTCGTACCAATAACTGCGCCAATCACTATATTATCTATATTGCCATTAAGCTGAACTATAATAGATTGAATGAATAATAGTATTGTATAAGCAAAGGTTTCCTTAAAAACAACATTGTCCCATTGGTAAAGCTTAATTTTATGTTTAAGCTTTAATTTTACATACAAGAATTCTATAGCTATAATCAGTATTTCAATAAATAAATATATAATGACTATGGAAAGTGAAGTTGCAAATATAGGTAAAACTATAAAATACAACAAAACCTTAAACGCAAGTGTTGCCAACTTCACAGAGTTTGAAAACACAAACCTATTGTATCCGGATATAATTCCAAACAGCACATTTTCAAATATGTGAAGCATAACATAAAGAATAAGCACAGCATATATTTGTTTTGCCCTTGCAAGCTCAAAGGGGGTAAACGATGCACCATAGGCAAAATCAAGCGTAAAAAACAGCGCAAATCCCACAAGCCCCATAGCTAAGGAAATTATAACAGCCTGTATTGAACACATTGCAGAAAAATTAAATGCCTTTTTTTGTTCGTTTTGCGCTCTGTATTGAGCAATAAATTTCTGCATTGTGCCGCCCAAGCCAAGCTCCATAACAGATATTGTTGATGTCATAGCAGCTATTGTCTTATAAACTCCGTATTCACTTGGCCCAATTGTATCAAGGACAAATGGCATGATCACCAGACCATATATCGAATTGAGGAAAATCAATATGTAGGAGAGTATCGCTCCCCATTTTACCTCATTTTTAGCCATGTTTCTCCCCTTCGCATACAAAATTCACCGCATCAACAAAACCCTTAACCATAATTTCCGGTGTTCTGTCTCTCCAATAATATTCATATGCTTTTTCACCAAAATCAAGATATTTTTGCTTGTTTTCTGAGGCTTCCTCTATTATTTTAACAAGGTCTTCCCCATTTTCATAAAGTACCCCGTTTTCACCATCTGAGATATTAAATATCTCTCCGCCGGTAATAGCATTCTTATGAGTTACATAAGGCACACCATAACCCATAGATTTTAAAACCGAAAGACCGGCTTGATCGGGAGAAACACACATAAGAGCATCGGCAAAATAATCCTTCAAAATGTTTTCATCGTGAATTTCACCAACAAGCTTTACTTTTTCAGACAGACCGTTTTCCTTGCAATAGTCTTTGCACCAATCGTACATACTACCATTTCCTATAATAGTCAAGCCGGGCAAATCCGCATTTTTCTTGTGAACTTCGTTATATGCAACCAACAATTCGTCAATCTTCTTTTGCGGATATAGACTTCCAACAAACAGAATACTATTTTTATCTTTCCTTAGGTCAATTTTAGGAATAGCAACAGTATTATTTGCCACAAACATTTTGTCTATATTGAAACCAAGCCTTTTATACTTATCTTTGGGATAAGAAGAATAAAATAAGCAACAATTAGCTTTTTTAGAGAGCTTAGCAAGAGTATCGTTATCCCCAAGACTATCAAATCTGCAATTGTATGCCGCCGGCACACCTATTCCCCAAAAAATATGCTTTTTGCTTTTTAAGTTTAATAGGGTATTTACAAGTCCCTGTGTAAGCGGAAGGATAACTGCATCACTTTCTTTTTGCAGTTTTTTAAAGCTTTTGCCGAGAAATGTGTATCCACGGATCTTCTTTATTTCTGTTTTGCATGTCTTAAACGCTATCCCCTCCGGTAAAGCCCCATCTGCATATGAAATGGTTAAATCTACCTGTTCTGCAAGCTTATTGAAGATTTCCACACGATACGGCATAATCTTATCCTGATAAATAACTACCTTATACATTCATGATCTCCTTATATATATCGCTAAGCGACATGAGGTTTTCTATGGTATACATATTTTTTATTTTGGTCTTTCCGTTTTGTGAATACTTGTTTCTTAAGGCCTCGTCCTCAAAAAGCTCACAAATTTTTTCTGCAAGACTATCGTAGTCGCTGTATTCATAAAGCGAACAGTTTTCTCTGTCGATAGCGTATTCGGGAATGCCTCCAACTCTTGAAGATATGCAAGGAACTCCAACCGACATTGCCTCTCTCAATGCCGAGCAATGATTTTCTATAGCAGAAGCTGTCACAAATACATTGGATTTTTTCATTCTTTCGGCATACTGAATCGTTGTTAGAGGTCCCGTGAATATCACATTTTCACTAAGTTTGTATTTCTTTATATCAGCAGCGATTTTTCTGCAATATCCGCTTCTCGTTAACTTAGCTTTAAATCCCTTTGTGGTGACATTATTGGGACCCGGAATATATAGCTTTACATTCGGGTATCTTTCCTTGACAACCTTTACAGCCTCAATCAACTTATGAAGTCCTTTTAATGGATAATTTGCAGCGGTGGTAACGATCGAATAAGGTTCATATCCTCCGTTTTCCCATTCATATTCAGCAAAATCCTTTTTTATCGGAAGTCTGCTTTTGTAAATCTTTAAATCCGGAGACATTTGCTTATACTGTTCTTCAGCCCAAGCATTTTCGAGTATCACGCCGTCTGCAAGCATTACGCACTCTTTTTCAACTGCAGCACGAACACTCTGCCGCTTTTCAAGATCCCAAACAGTCGTTTTGCGTAGTTTTTCAAGCAAAGTAGTAAACCCGGAAATTTCCTTATCGCTAAGTCCTCCTCGGTAATTACTTGCAATAGAGCACATAACTCCTTGTATATATATTACAGCCGGAATCTTTTTATTGTTTGCAATGAGAGCGCACCTTCCAATATCATATTCGGTTCCCCAAACAAGAATAATATCAGGCTTTTCATTATCGAAAAGCTTTTGCCAATCATTAACGTGCTCTTCTGTCACGGAGTAGGCAGAAACACTGCCATGAGGGACAACAATATACTTTATGTTATCTTTGATAAGCTCTTCTGCCCGATCTCCTGAAGTGCAAACAACTATTTCGTTTTGCCCCGTGCTTTTCTCACTATCAATCTCAGCGTTCAGCCATTGACCGCTTGTTAGCTTTATTCCGCGAGACAATGCCAGATCTCCGACAACCATATTTGTTATCCAAAAAATCTTCATGCATTTTCACCTTCTTTTTTTAATGCTTTTGAAATGCATCCGATACAAGGAATCAGTAAAAACATAACAAATCCCAAATGATATAGTCTGAGAAACGGATCAACAAATCCAAAAACAGCAAACACAAACACCAATATACCGTAATATGGATAGTTTATTTCTTTTACAATATCATAAGTTTTTCTCAATTTTATTATCACTGTAGCTATTAGCGGTATGCCTCCAACCAAACCATATACACCAAGGATGTCCATCCATTCACTGTGTCCGCCGATTTTCACAATGGGCATACTTTCATAATTGTAGCCCAAAATGGGATATTCAAAGAAGCAGGTAACAGATCTCATAAAATATTCCATACGGCCAACCGTATTCGTACCACCCTCTTCTCCCATAAATATGCTACCTATCTCGTGAAGTCGAGTTGTAACATCCACGCTCTTCAATTCAATTGATGTGAGCAGTTTTCCTATAAATTGGCTTACCAAAATTGTGATTATCAAAGCAAAAAAGTATATTACAACATTTATACTTCTTGAATTCTTAACCGTTATAAATACAAGCAGCAAACCAACAAAAAGAAGCAATATTGATGTTGTGAATGTTGAATCAAACAAACATTTTATGCCCACAATGCAGAACGCCACAAGCAAAAATTTGATTTTAATGTTTTGTGGAACGAGCTTTTCTCTATAAAGACCTATTATTGTAATAATGGAGAACATGACCATATAGATAAAACCAAATGATCCGATTCCTGATTTGCGGTATTCCAAAAATTCTGTGTCCATACTCTGTGAAATGGTTTTCATTATATTTTCATCTACAGAGGTATAGTAAATAGATGTAATGCAACCGATGAGCATAAATACTATTGCAACAATAGCCATTATACCCATAAATTTAAAATCCTTTTTGCGGAAATAAAATCTCGCCATGTAATAAGGCAGAAAGAACAGCGCCACCATAGGTATATAATAAAGAAGTTCATATCCACCATAAACTCTTCCATTCAGCAAATACGACATTCCCATATATACAAAATAAAACATCATAAGCAGGCCATCGTATCCTATTATGTATTTATTGCTGTCAAGAATGGCGGTTGCAGACCAACAAAAAGCAAAAAATGCGCCAAATAGCAAACCTGTGTTTTGTCCAAACCACGGCCAACAAACCCAGATTATAAGAAATAAAGCACATATTTTATTTATGCGATAAAGATTGCTTTCTTTTTTTCTCAATTTTACTTGTTCCTTCCTTCATTTGCAATAAAATCTGCAACAACTCCTGCTTGATAATCTGCATTTTTATATTCCTTTATATAATTTGCAGCAAGCTTTGCCCTTTCGATTATTTCTTGTCTGTTCTCAAAACAAAGCTTTAATGCTTTGGCAATTTCCTCTGGAGTAACATCATCTATAAAATTCAGCTTATCAAAATACTCCTCACCAATGCAGCCGAGCCGGCTTGTAAGTACCGGTGTCCCGGAAGCCATATATTCCATCAGCTTTGAGGGAAATGAGCATCTTGAATAAGCATCTTTTGTTGGTCTTGGATTGACAAGAATAAAAGCTTCCTTTTCCTTTACAATGACCTCTTCCCGTGACAGGCATCCACCGTAATATACACCTTTATCCTCTTTGCCCTTTATATATTCCTCTGCCTCTCCCTTTCCGTATACATATAGTTCTGAACCCGGGATATTTGCCAAAACAAATCCATCAACCAACTCCCTAATACCATAACGGTACATAAGTCCACCTGCATATATAATGCGATTCGGATGACTCTCCGATGCTGTTACTGCATCAATCACAGAAGTATCAACAAAGCCTTCCATAACGATATGGGGCTTTTCTTTATTAAGATATTCCATTTGGGGCTCAGCAAAACAAATATATCCATCAAACTCCTTATTAAGTTTTTTGCTCATACTTGCATAAGTTGAATATATTTTCTTTAAAAATCCGTAATCGTTAAATGCAACAGAGGTTGCGTGATCAGGAAGATCCGGTACAATGGTATAAACCTTAGCACCATATTTTTTTCTTATTTTGAATGCGGGTTTTGCAGATTGCAAATATATGCAATGGGTGATTATTGCTATATCTTCACCTTTGTTTTCACGGCAGAAGCGAGCAAGTTTTTTCTTTATGGCCCTCATTTGCCACCATTGCTTTATAAGCGGTAAATTGAGGGTTGAAGGAAAATCTATCGTCAATCCGCTTTCGTCTGCAACCTGTTTGCAGCCAAAATAAATACATTTTCCACTGGGAAAAGTAGATATGGGGGGAAAGGACACTGCATAAAAATCATTGCCAAGTTTTTTCTTTAGCGCCGTTGCCATGCTATAATCCCACCATTGCTGAACAAATCTCATAGGATGCTTTGCATATTTTTTTTCGCATTCTTCCAATACCGACTTTGAAGCAGCGGTACTTATAAAAATATATTTCATTCCAAATTAATTTCCTTTTGATAAAGATTTGATCCTTTGTTTTAATCCTTCTCCCATCAGACCTGCCACAAGAGGTCTAAACACATGTATATAACAGGATATTGGCAATTTCATAGCCCTAAACCCTTTTGCTCTTACAATTGCTTCATAAATCTTAAACTTATATTTTATTCTCCTTTTATTACCTCGAGGATAATTGTAATAATACAAGGTTTCTTTTAGATTATATCCTTTCATGCCGGCTGCATATATCCGCATAAACAGGTCATAATCCTCTGCTCGTGCTGTTTCCTTTGCAATGCGGTATCCACCCACTTTTTTAAGGGCTTCTGCTCTAAAAACTGTTGTTGCGTGGGTATGCTGACTGTATTTGCAAAAATCTCGTTTTTCAGGCTTTTCCTTCAGCTTAACTTCGCTCCAAATTCCATATTTGTCAAATTTTGCAATCTCCGTGCTGACCAACGCATATTCAGGATGTTTTTCCAATATTTCGACCTGTTTTTCTATTCTTGTTATTTCAGAATAGTCATCGTCATCTTGTCTGGCAATATATTCTCCATGTGCTGCTTCAAGACAACGATTAAGGGTCCTTCCCAAATTTATATTAGTCTCATTTTTTAGAATAATAACCCGTTTATCATTTCCATAGTTTTCAACAAGAAATTCATACGCTCCGTTAGTGGAACAATCATCGCATATAACAACTTCAATATTCTCATAAGTCTGCCCCAACATATTGTCAACCGAGCGTTTCAAATCGTCAAAACTCTTGGTATTATAAACGCCCATTATAAAAGATACTAAAGGTTTATCCGACATATCGTCCTCCATATTATTCAAGCAGCTCCATATAAGCCTGTCTTTGATTTTCGAGCATTATGGGTCGGGCATAGAGTTTTTCTGTACGGTCGAAAGCAGCTTTTCCAATTTTTTTTGCAAGTGTGCTTTCTTCCATAAGCGTTTCCATTGCAGCCCTCAGCTCATCGCTGTTTTTGGGTTCAACCAAAAGGCAGCTTTCTCCATCCACCATTACCTCGGAAGCACCTATGATCTTCGTGGTAATAACAGGAACAGCCATTGCGCCTGCCTCTTGTATAACCATTCCAAAGCCTTCTCTGTATGTTGGATGAACAAGCACATCCATTGCGGCATAATATTTGCACATCTCGCTATTTTCAACAAGTCCGGTTGAAACCACGCCGCCGCAATTCATGACATCATTTAAAAGCTGTTCATCGACACCGCATTTTTCTTCAACAGGGCCTACAATAAGAAGTTTTGCATTATTGTTTGCTTTATAAATTTCACTAAACGCCCTAAAAAGCTCTGAGCACCCTTTATCGGCAGAAACTCTGCCCGCAAATCCGAAAACAAAAGAATCCTCACTAATGCCGAATTTTTCTCTTATTTCTTTTTTCCATGCGTTCTTTTGGCTGATATCATATTTTTCCATATCAACGCCAATAGTGCCGCCATTTCCGACAACTGTAGCTTTTTGAGCCTTATAAAGTCCCTCGTCTATTGCAAACTGCATATTGCCATGACTAACAGCCCTGATATGTGTGGAATTTTTACATACCAGCTTTTCGAGGAATTTGAATATTTTTCTGGAAATTCCCGAAAGTCCCACATATCTGATGCCCCACTGACAATACAATCGCACAGGCACCTTTGCCGCTTTTGCCGCAATGCTGGCATAAAAAGAAGCATTGGGTGTGGAATACTGGACCATATCAAATTTTTCTCTTTTAAATATCTTCTTAAATTCTCTTATCGAAGAAAGTGCAGAAAAATCTATTCCTCTCGCCATTTTAACTGGAATATAATGTATATATTCAGGCAAGCTTTTTGCAAATTTTTCATCATTGCTACAAATAAGGGTTACATCATATCCGCATCTGTTGTGTAAATATTTTGCTGTTTCAACCACAAAGCTCTTCAGCGTAACAGAAACTGTTGTAGCTATACAAATTTTCTTTGACGGCACATTTTTAGCAGCCTTTTTCTTCTCAACTATTTCCGCAACCTTATTCTTTATTACATCAAGATTCTCCTCATACTGCGTCACGCTGTATTCCGAGACCTCTTGCTCTTTTAAGCGAATATTCTTAACACCTTCAACAAATATATCCTCAATTTCCTTGGGGTCGCTAACGCTGTTGGCATCGCAAAATCCTCTTGACAAAATAGCCGCACTTGAGCCCACATTATAGTGCTCTGCAATGACATACTCTGCAGGGAGCATTCCATAGCCAACTCTCGCTATGCCGCCAAAACCGTATTTCACACCTTTTTCTTTAAATTTACTGCAAAGCCGGCTGACCGTGCCATCACAGATAAGCTGAAACATAAAGTCCATTTTATATGCAAGATGCAGATCATTAAGGCCGATGTGCACTTCATCAACGCCCTCAAGAGAAAGTATCTCATCCACATTTTCCACTGCCTCGGCCGTTTCAAAGAGCAATATTGTTTTTGTTCTTCTGTTTACGCATTTTAAAAAGCGTTCAACCTCTGAGGCAGTTTTGAACATCGGGAGCATTATAACATCTGCACCTGCTGAAATTGTTTGTTCAATTTCCTCTTCGGTGCTATAGTAAGCATCGGTTGCGTCATGAATGGGATTTATCCTCACAAGAAGCTCAGAATCCTTTATGTGCGGCCGTAATCTTTTTATATCCTCAACCGTATGATGAGATTTCACCGTATCAAGACCGCCCTGACGTTTTTCCTTGTCGATATATTCCATATCTATCCAGATGCGGTCTACGCCCGCACGCTGAGCGATCAATGCAACCTCAATATTGTTGGTAATATACATAAGTGACAGTGACATCACATCATCTCCATTCTTCAAGTTTTATTTTTTCCTTGCCGGCACTCCCATATAGGTTCCGCATTCTTCAACATCTTTAACAACAACTGCTCCTGCGCCGATCATGCAGCCTGCGCAAACAGAAACATTGTTTATCACTGTTGCTCCGGCTCCAACAAAGGTTCCGCTGCCTATCTCTACCGTTCCTGCAAGATGGCTGCCAACAGATATGTGGCTATAATCACCAACCGTGCAATCGTGATCAACCGATGCGCAGGTGTTAATAATAACACCATTCCCTATCTTTGCATCACTGTTTATAACCGCCCCCGCCATAATAACCGAGCCTGCGCCTATCTCAACCCGAGAGCCTATCACAGCCGATGGGTGTATTACCGTGGCAATATCTGCACCGCCGATCAACATTTCATTTGTTATTTTTTCACGAACAGCGTTATTTCCGATGGCAACAAAAAAATCACAATCATTTATGTATCTCTTATAGTCGCCCGTTTTCCCCGATACCTTTCCTTGGCAGCTATCCGAATCATCAAGGAAGATAACTTTCTTATATCCCAAGAGAAGTGCCGCATCTGCAACAACTCGTCCGTGTCCGCCTGCGCCTATTATAACTATAGTTTCTCTCATAAGCTTTTTTCCTCAGCAGCAACCGTCTCTTTTTCGGGAGTTCCTCGAAATTCCTCCATTGTAACAGAGGTTTCAGAGGAGATTCCCTCTCGCTTCAAAACCACAGAAACAGTCTTGAAAATAATCTTAATATCAAGCCAAAAAGAAATGTTCTCAACATAATAAACGTCCTTTTGGAATTTTTCTTCCCATGTCAAGGAGTTGCGTCCGTATGCTTGGGCATATCCCGTAAGCCCCGGGCGCACATCATGTCTCTTTTTCTGCTCCTTGTTATAAAGCGGCAGATATTTCACAAGCAGGGGTCTTGGACCAACTATAGACATATCACCTTTTAGAATATTTATAAGCTCGGGGAGCTCATCAACCGATGTTTTTCTGAGAAATTTTCCATATCCGGTAAGACGCTTTTCATCGGGAAGAAGGTTTCCCTCCTTATCCTTTGCATTTGTCATAGTTCTAAATTTAATAAGCTTAAAAATCTTTTCGTTTTTGCCGGGTCTTTTTTGTGTAAAAAATGGATTTCCCTTCATCACTATCCCACCGATAACCGTAAATATCAGAAGAAACGGAAACAATATAATTACGGCAACAAGTGACAAAACAAAATCTATCAATCTTTTGAAAAACTTTGCGTACATCTATGTATTCCTCGTCTTAATTAAAGCAACTTTTTATTATCTCAATAACCTTATTCTGCTCTTGGGGTGTCATTTTGTTATCGCTTGGCAAGCAGAGACCGCGGTCGAAAATGTCTGCGCCAACATCAAAAACACCACCGGCAATATATGCATTCGTCTTCGCCCTTCCGGACCCCTCACGAGTTATAAAATCATGCATACGGTACATGGGCTGCATATGCATAGGCTTCCAAATCGGTCTGCCCTCTGCGTTATACTTTGCAAGTGTTTCAAGAATCTCTGTGGGGCAGGTCTTTCCTGCCTCTGATATGTAAAGTGCTTTTGAATCATCCCTAACCTGCTTTGCCATAAACTCTTTTTCAATAATCATAGCAGAAAGCCAATAGTTTGGCTCTGTACCCTTAACTACCGGATTCATCTTAACCGGAAGATCCTTAAAGCCATCTCTATACCTCTCATAAATCGCTTTTTTCTGTGCGATATGCTCTTCAAGATATGGATACTGTCCGCGCACAACTCCTGCGATCACATTACTCATGCGGTAGTTATATCCAACCTCCTCATGTTGATACCATGGTGCATTTTCTCTTGCCTGTGTAGACCACTTGCGAGCTTTGTTTGCCACTTCAATATCATTGGTCAGCAAACAACCACCTGCAGAACCCGTGATGATCTTGTTGCCATTGTAGCTGATAGCAGAATAATCTCCAAACGAGCCGCACTGCTTTCCCAAAATCGTTGCGCCCATGGCTTCTGCCGCATCCTCAACAAGAAGCGCACCGTGTTTCTCGCAGATATCCTTTATCAGATCCATGCGTCCGGGAAAGCCGTAAAGCTCTGCGCACACCACAAGCTTAACATCGGGATAAAGCTCAAATGCCTTTTCAAGTGACACGGGATCCATATTCCAAGAGCTCTCCTCAGTATCGATAAACACAGGAATTCCGCCCTCATAAACCACCGGGTTCAAGGTTGCATCAAAGGTCATATCAGAGCAGAAAACACGCTTGCCTTCAAGTGCACCGTGACCGATTTCGGGCTTGCCATAAAGTTTTTCACCTGCGTGCTTAACCGCAAGATGAAGAGCAGCAGTACAGCAAGACAGGCCAACCGCATATTTCATTTCAGCCTTTTCCGCGGCTATACGCTCAACCTCATTTATGTTTTCACCAACCGTGCTCATCCAGTTTGTATCATAAGCCTGCCGAACGTATTTAATTTCTTCGCCATGCATTGTGGGCGTGGCAAGCCACACTTTATTCTTGAAAGGTTCTGTTATCATTTTTTAGTCCTCGATTCCTTCATTTTAGGCTCAAAATTTCAGTTCAGTTAAAAACACAAACCGAAAGCATTAAAAAAGCTTCTGTTCGCCAAATTTTTCAGCAAAGAAAGCAAAAGCCAAGTGATAATAATCAAAAAATTTGCCCTGTATTTTGAAATTACAAGCTGAGTTTTCAAAAATAATGCGATAGAGAAGCTAAGCTAAGATTAAATTAATGATCATCCCCAAAACAGCAAACACTGCATAGGACAAAACTACATCTTAAATTATACACCATTATTCCTTTTTTGTCAACCAATACGAGATATTTAATTAGTTTCTATCAATAAAAACACCCGGATTTTTTCATTTTTTTCAAATAAACAAAAAAACGAGCTTAATTTGGAGAAAAATCAGCCCGTTTTTTGTAAAATACAATTTAATTTAGATATTTGAGATTTATCAATTATCAAGGCAAGCGAAAATTTTGTCCCAAACAGCCTCGTCTTGTGCAGTCATTTTATGCCAATCAAAGGAATCCAAAAACGACCTTTTCTGCCCCTCTGAAATCAATTTCTTTTGTCGCAAAAGCTTTGTCTTCTTCGTTATATATTCAGAAAGATATTTAACCGCATCTTCTGTATAATTTGGATTATGCCCCCTGTTTTTCACAAGCAAAAAATCCACATTGCTTTTCTCTGAAAGGTCTTTTTTCAATGTATTATAGTGCTCAATTTTGCACATTGTATCATTATCGGAATAGATTAGCAAAGCCTTCAACGAGACGCTGCTCGAAGCGAGAGACTCAACTCCGTTAAACTGTGAAAAACGAGGATTTGCCGCCTTTTCAAGCTCCATGATTGGTTTTCTGTAAGCCTTTAAAATACCCGAAAAATATGACTTGACGAGAAGCTCAACCGAAACAAATCCACTGATCACCACTACATGAGAAATCTCCGAGTGAAGAGCCGGAATATTCATTGTTGAAAAACCACCCCAGCTATGACCCACAACAGAAATATCAAAGTCCCTAAACCGCTCATCAGATTTTATTTTTTCAATGCAATCATTGAGATCACAAAGCGATTGAGCCATACCGTTTGGCGTTTCACCGCCGGATTCCATACATCCGCTGTGGTCATATGCAAAAACAAGGTATCCATGCCTGCAAAGCATATCTATCTCTTTCATATAAGAGCGATGTCCACCGCCAAAGCCGTGTTCAAACACGATCAGCCTTTTTTCTACCGGATCATCATAGCAATAAAAATATCCCTTTAGTGTATGTCCCATAGACGATTTGAAAGAATATGCTTCTTTTTTCATACACTCGAAATCATCCGAAGAAAAATAGAATGCTGTTCCATCATCATCACATCGAGTATAAGCCAAGCCCTTGTACATATTTATTATCTGTTTTTGAAATAACATAATATCACCTCAAATTTACAATCAAAAATTCGCACATTCCGATGAGTTATTTTATCATATTTTTATATTTTTTTCAACCCAAAAATCAGCATTTTTCAAAGCCCAAAAGAATTCCTCCAAGCTCTGCATAAAAGCTACAGAGTCCCCTAAGCTTATGTATCTCAATTTGTGCGCCACTGTATTCCTCCTGTATCATCTCCGAAATTCTATTAGCACCGTTTTCATTTTGGCAATGACCGATGCTTATCTTTCCGCCCTTAAATCCTGCATCCTCAAGCTCCTTTAAAATTGCTTCAAAGGATCTAAGCTCCCCCCTGCATTTATGCAGGGGTTCAAGTGTTCCCTCTTGACTGGCCTTTCCAACAACACATATGCCTGCTATGCCAACTATCTTTGCCACAATAGGCGACACTCTGCCGTTGTTCGCAAAGTTTTTTAGAGATTTCAGCATAAATAAAAGACCTGTAGTTTCTCTATATTCTAAAATGCTCCTGCAAATCTCCTCATATTCTTTGCCTGCTTTAACATATTCCTCAAGCTTTTTTGTTATTAGTGTTATTTCGGGTCCTGCAGAAAGCGAGTCAAGCACAAAAACTCGCTTGCCCTCATTTTCAGCTTCAAAGATCTGTTTTGCAGCACAAGCAGAATTATAGCTTCCGGAAAGACCGCTTGTAATGGTCACGCAAAAAACATCATCTGCATCTTTAAAGGCCTCAATCCAGTCTCCGGTATTTGGGCAGGATGATTTAGATTTACCTTTATATTGATTAAAGTGATGAACCATATCATCAACATCAAGATTATCATCATCAATAAATTCTGTATCTGCGGTTATTATTTTCATTGGCGCATAGGAAAAGCTCGCATAATCAAGCGCCGAAAGATCGCAAGCGGAATCAGAAACAATTTTTATTTTTCTCATATAATCCTCCAAGTATTTCAATATGGGCTTCCGGTAAAAAAACTTGTTGAGATGTCAACAAGTTTTTGAAAAATTATACCACAAACTTGTTGAGTTGTCAACAAGTTTGTGGTTTTTTATAATATTATATTTCTGCGAGCTATTAAAAAGAACAAAAATAATGTTGTTTTATTCATGTTTTTCGTGAGAAACAGCTTTAATCATAAGCTTCGACATAGGAGCACTTATCAGAGAAGTTATTTTGGCAACAATAAAGGACGACAATATAACTAACACAGGCATAACAAATAATAACGGAATGTGCAACTTTGAAGTTATTTTGCAGATTTCATCGCTGAAAGGATATATAAATCCGTCTGCGGTGAAAGAATATAGGTATATTTCAAGGGAAAGCAAAGATACTTCGGTTATCACAAAGGAAATTGATTTTGGAATTTTCTTTATATCAGCAAGCAAAAGCCAGACAAAAGTAGCTATTGCAAGAGTTGAAAGGCAGTCGCTTGAATTCATAACATACCATGCATATGCATTATCCCTCATCGTGTAGAATGCATTAAAGGCGGTAGGCAGTGCAATTGATAAAACAAATCCCATAAGCGCTGAAAGCTTTTTTATCCTTGGCTTGTATTCAGCAAGATATGCCCCAAGAAAATAGTATGTAACCGGATAAAATACTGTCCACCAATTAGGCAATATATCAAGCTCCAAAGATATTCCTTTGAGAAAGCCGGGAAGCGTAGTTAGACCTATAAAAGTTAAAAGTAATATTCCATTTCCTCTTTTATCAAGTGAATTAAATAAAGTATTAAAGAAAGGTATCAGCAAATATAATCCAATGTACATTTCAACATACCAAGCATAATCTATAGCAGTGAAATTAAGAACACTTTTTATAGCAAGCACAACACCGTTATAGTCATCCCTAAAAACAGCCCAAATTACAACTGTTGCAACGGATATTATCGCATAGGGCACGACAATGCGCAGAATTCCGGCATAATATCTTTTTGAAACTGCTTTCTTTCTCATAAGGGCACCGGAAAGCATAAGAAAAAGCGGAACACATATGAGCGAAAAATAATGCAAAGCAACAAATATAAACCATTTTAAGCTTAAAAGATCATAATCAAGAACCGGAATATAAGCATATGCATGAAGCAGGGGAACCAATATCACAGCCAAAAAGCGAACAATATCTAAGCCGAGTTCTCTGTTCTTTTTCATATTTTCACCTCACCTTGATTTTAGTATATCAAAAAAATCCACCAAAATCAACAAAATTGAACAATTTAATAGAAAAAGGCAATTGCGCAGATATTATTTGTTTAATTTTATATATTGAACTTGAAAAATTCATATTTGTATGATATGCTAATAGTGAACGGAGGTGTTATGATGCATTTGCAGGGATCAGGTGAAATGTATCTTGAAACTATATATGTTCTTCTAAAAAAGAGCAATTCGGTCAGAGCTATAGATGTTGGCGAGCACATGGGATATTCAAAACCCAGCGTCAGTCGGGCAATGGGACTGCTGAAAAAGGGCGAGCTGATTGTGGTGAATAAGGATGGTCTTATTTCACTTACGCCCGAAGGTGAATCTTTGGCAAAAAAAATATATGAGAGGCACACTCTTATAACAAGATTTTTAATTAGTATTGGCGTAGATGCCGAAACCGCTTCTGAGGACGCTTGCAGGATAGAGCATCACATAAGCGATGCCTCATTTGCAGCTATTAAACGATACACTGAGACAGAATAAAAGAGCAAATGCGCCGTGATCTCTCACGGCGCATTTTTATCAATGAATTAGATCTATTTATGCTAAATTTTGATTTGTCGAGGACACATATGAGAGCACACTGCGAAACTTTTATGTACAATCGCTTTTCACAAACGAAAGCAGTGTGCGGTATGAT
>JAZUQN010000135.1:0-26402 GCA_045605745.1 Eubacteriales bacterium | reverse complement strand
TAATGCACAGCTGGGACAGAATGTTTCTGCGCCCATCGGTACGATATATACCGATTCGATCTATACTCCCGTTTACAATGTCAGCTATGAGGTTGAGCCTACCAGAGTAGGAAGCAACTCGGATTTTGACAAGCTTACTCTCGATGTGCTTACAAACGGCACAATTACGGCAAAGGAAGCGATTTCTCTCGGCGCGACGATACTCAACGAGCATCTCAACTTGTTTGTGGATTTGTCAGATGAAGCAAAGAAGACAGAAATACTGGTCGAGAGACAGGAAACCATCAAGGAAAAGGTCCTTGAGATGACCATTGAGGAGCTTGACATGTCTGTTCGTAGCTTCAACTGCTTGAAGCGTGCAGGCATCGACACGGTTGAGGATCTTACCAACCGTACAGAGGAGGACATGATCAAGGTTCGTAACCTCGGAAAGAAGTCGCTTGAAGAAGTAATATTAAAACTTCATTCTCTTGGCCTCGACCTCAAGAAAGAGGAAGAGTAAGCCAAAGAATTTCAACTTTTAGCTTATAACAAATAAAGCAGAAGGAGGGAATAAAATGCCCGGAACAAGAAAACTCGGCAGACCTACAGCTCACAGAAATGCAATGCTGAGAGGTATGGTTACTTATCTGCTGGAGAACGGATCCATTGAGACAACTCTGACAAGAGCAAAGGAAGTTCGCTCTGTTGCAGAGAAGATGATAACACTTGGCAAGAAAAATACTCTTGCAAGCCGTCGTGCAGCACTTGCATACATCACAAAGGAAGACGTTGTAACAAAGCTGTTCAGCGAGATCGCTCCTAAGTATGCAAACCGCAACGGTGGTTATACACAGATCTTCAAGCTCGGTCCTCGTAGAGGTGACGCAGCTGAAATGGCTATCATCAAGCTCATTGACGAAGAATAATAAAAAATTCAAGGCTGTCGCAAATGCGACAACCTTGTTTTTTATGAAGAGCAAAATAAAGTTGAATCATTCGTTTTTATATTCAATAATATCGGAAATATTGCAACCAAGGGCGGTGCATATTCTGTCAAGGACATAGCTATCATAACGAACAACCTTATTTTTATAATATTTATCGATAATGTGAAAAACTATGCCTGTTCTTTTAGAAAGCTCATATCGGGTGATTCCGTTTTTATCTAAAAATTCGTCAATTTTCAGCTTAACCATTTGAACTCCCTCCTTTGCAATATATATTTTAATAAATATATTCCTTATTGACAATTCGATTAATTGGGTATATACTTATATAATGATATATATTGAGAGGAAAATACAATGAAATTATTGGTTGTGGGTTCAAGAGGTGTTAAAAATATAGATCTATCCAACTACATTGAAAAAGATGTTGATTTGATAATTACAGGCGGTGCAGAGGGCATAGATAAGATAGCAGAGGCATATGCTGATAAGCATAGAATTTCAAAGCTTGTTGTCTATCCTGAGTACAAATTATATCGTCGTGCTGCGCCGCTTAAAAGAAATGAGCTTATGGTTGATATTGCTGATAAGGTTTTAGTGATTTGGGACGGTCATTCAAGTGGTAGCAGGTACACAATTGAATATGCAAGGAGAAAAGGGAAGGATATGAGGATAGTTTATTATGGGGAGGTGAAATGAAGCAATAAGGCAAAAGATAGCGTGCGAAGGGGATTTTCTTAAAATCCTTTTTTGAAATTATAGTGAAATAAAAATTTATACAAACGATCGCTGACAACAAAAAGGCTGAGTTCCTAAAACTCAGCCTTTTTATCATTCTCCGGTGGGAGGAATGTAATTGAAATCGATGTTTTGTTTTTTGCCTTCGGGGAAAATAGAGATAAATGTTTTTCCGCGGTTTACAACTAGTTCTTCGCCGTCTGCGCCATAATATGTGGTTGGAGAATCCTCTGTGGGCTTGCTCCATGTTATGGGTTCACATTTCCCACCGTAAATATAATAGCCTTCTCCGCTTGTGTTTTCTGTTGTTATATCAAGGTGACCATAAGAATCGCCCAAATCTACAACCTTGCAGAAAAGAATCAAGACATTTGTAAAGCTTATCTGACCGCCTGTCGTTCCGTCAATATGAGGAACATCCTCAAATTGGAAGCGATAATATGAATTTGTACCTATGTCATAATCAAATCTTGCAGTTTGATATTTGGAATAAGGCAGGAGTACACAGCCGGCATTGTCGCCTTCAAGCTCTCGGGCCTTTCCGTATTCAACAAAGTTGAAAGCATCCTTGTTTTTAAATTCATCGGAAAGCTCAGTGCGGTATTTTTTATATGCAATTCCGCCTGCAATCTTTTCGCCGGTGGTCATAAGAGTGTGCTCATAGCCATATCCGCTGTTCAGTCTATCTTTGTCACGGTAGAACATATCCGGAAAATACATATTGACACCGTCAAGGTTATCAACATCACGGTTTCTGATCTCAATATAGCCCTGATCACTTCCGCCTGCGTGAACATATATTGCATCATAATTTTTTGCAAGGTCAAGATAGTAATGTCTGCAAGAACGAATGGAACCGAGAACCCCGATCTTTTCATAATCAGAGGTTACTGCCATAAGTCGTGTAATTCCGCCCTCAACAAGACATTCATAGATTATTTCGCAATCTGATATTCCGTGCTGAGGCAGAGCACTCCAAAGATTATTCAGCATAATAGCAACAGGTCTCTCGGAATAAAGATCTTTGTCTGCGCTAAGTCCTGTTAGGGGATTGAGATAATCGGGCAGAACAACTACAGGCTCTGTTTCAACTGCACTTTCGGTTGCATCGGCACTTTCGCTTTCGGGAGATGTAGCAGCAGTGTCAGACTCTGTTTCGTTGACAGCAGGCTCAGATTCATTGCCACAGGAAACAAGCAGTGTGCAGATCATAATAAGAGAAAGAAGCAAAACAAACAGCTTTTTCATAATGCACCTCTTATTTGTTTGCCATATCAAGCCAGATAAGGCCTATGCCAAAGGCATCATAAAGCCCGTTTTTCTCACCCTGTTTAACAATTTTCGATGGATTCTGTGAATCAACGATCTGGATAAATATTTTATCCGGTATCTCCGCATCTCCAACCTTTTTATAAGACATTATTTCAAGAATAAGGAAGCATTTTTCGGTTTTGTCACCATAGCAAATGGTATCTCCCTCACGAACAAGCGGTTTTCCCTTATATTCAAGGTACTTGCCGGTTACCTTTTCAGCCATAATATAACCTCCAATAAAAAACTTTTCTATATTATACAATATTTTGCATTATAAGTCAACGATAATTTGTAAACTTGTTTTCTCACTTTTCGACAAGAGGAGCCTTCCTTTCAAAAAAACCTGCATCTCTTGCGGGTTCTAAGCAAAGAGAATAAATTGCATCTGCCTTTTTTTCAAGCTCATATAGTCTTTCCGCATCAGCTTTTTTGAATCCGGTGAGCTCGGATATAAGCCTTTTTTTATCCGATGCTTTTGTTACCACCCACATTTCGTCATTTTTTCTAAGCCTTGAGAGAAGCTCTCTGCCGCCGTTTCCTGCCGCAAGAAGATTAACATATATGGGCATTGTGGACATATCAGAATGTATTATTCCAAAAAGTGAGAAAAGAAGTGCCCGTCTAAGTCTTGCATCGGTATATTTTTTTGTGGCAACATTTTTGAGGAGCTCTTCATATGTTGTTGAAGATAGTGCAGATTGAATTATTCTGTTTTCAAGTCCGCCACTAATCCCCTCTATTTCCGAAAGCTGTGCCGCAGATGAAATTCGCAAAAAGGAAAGCAGTGCAAAGCCATATTTATCGGTATTTATTGGGAATAATCCCTGCTTTTCTGCCTCTTCAAGTGCTTCATAAGCGCCTTTTGGCATATATTTCTCAAGGTTGTGGAATCCGTCGGCCTCTATCAGCTTGCGCAGTGCACTTGCCGAGGGGTATTTTCCGGAGATTTCATCTGAAGAATAATTATCAAAACGCTCGATTGTGCGCACTGCAAGCGGAGAACCAAGGCGTTTTAAGGCTTTGATATATTCAATTGCCAATATGTTATTGGGACTTTTAAGAGCATCGTTTCTGCCATAAAGCTCCTCGTATGCCTTTTCTGCAGATGCGGGGAAACCAAGCTCGCCGGTGTATATATGGGAAACCCTTTGACGGAATTCGGGAGAAAGCTGTTTTTCTGCAATTTCCTCAAGTGCGCTGATGTTGCCAAGCTCACTGCCGAAAATCAGCTCGTCCACAAAACCCAGGCGGTCTGCAATGTAAACGCCTGCTTTGGCAAAGTATTCTGCGCTTGCAGAAGAAAAGGGAAGGGGCATTTCAAGGACAAGATCTGCTCCTGAAAGTATAGCGGCTTTGGCTCTTGTATATTTATCGGCTACTGCCGGTTCACCACGCTGAACAAAATTTCCGCTCATTATGCAAACGATCTTGTCTGCACCATTTTCTTTTGCATATTGTATAAGACGCTCGTGACCGATGTGTAAAGGATTGAATTCACAAATAATCGCTGATGTTCTCATTTTAATTTCCTTTTCCCCTTGAATTTTGGAAGAAAATGTAGTATAATTGTAATCGTGAATATATTATACTACATTTTTGGAGGTTTTTCAATGAAAATTCTTGTAATTAATGCAGGAAGTAGTTCTCTTAAATATCAGTTCTTTGATATGGAGAACGAGAGCGTACTTGCAAAAGGTAACTGCGACCGTATTGGCATCGACGGAAGTGCCATTAAGCACAAGCAGCTTATTAAGGGCGTTGAATATGAGGAAAAGACCCCTATGAAGGATCATTCCGATGCTATGAAAGCTGTTATTGCTGCCCTCACAAGCCCCGACCATGGCTGTATAAGCAGCATGGATGAGATCAGTGCTATTGGACACCGTGTTGTTCATGGCGCATCCTATTTCTCCGAATCCATCGTGGCAACAGATGATATTATTGAAACCATTAAGTCCTGCCGTGACTTTGCTCCTCTTCATACAGATGCAAGCCTTATGGGCATTAAGGGCTGCCTCTCGGCTATGCCCGGCAAGCCTCAGGTTCTCGTTTTTGACACGGCTTTCCATCAGACAATGCCTGCTGAGGCTTATATGTATGGCGTGTCATATGATATGTTTGAAGAATACGGCATTCGTCGCTACGGTATGCACGGTACATCTCATCGCTTTGTTTCCGGCGAGATGATCAAGCTGCTTGATAAGCCTGTTGAAGATACAAAAATCGTTACCTGTCACCTTGGAAACGGCTCTTCGATATCAGCGGTTAAGGGGGGAAAGGTTATGGATACATCTATGGGCTTCACTCCTCTTGCAGGCGTTCTTATGGGAACTCGTTCCGGTGACCTTGACCCTGCTATGGTGACATATATCATGGATAAGAAGGGCTACACACCTTCCGAAATGAGTGACTATATGAATAAGAAGTGTGGTTTTGCAGGTCTTTGCGGCTTCTCAGATTGCCGTGATGTTGAGGCTGCAGCACAGAAGGGCGATGAAAAGGCCCAGCTCGTGCTTGATATGCTTGCATATCAAGTTACAAAGTATATCGGCTCTTACAGTGCGGTAATGGGCGGACTTGATGCAATTGTATTTACTGCCGGTATCGGTGAAAATACTCCATCTATCCGTAAGGCTGTTGCAGACAGACTTTCAGCTTTTGGTATCAAGCTCGACGAAGAGATCAATGCCAAGGCAAGAGTTCAGAGCAATATAGTTAAGCTCTCTGCAGATGATTCCAGCGTTAAGGTTTATCTTATTCCCACAAATGAGGAGCTTGTTATCGCAAGAGACACAGCTCGTCTTGCTAAGGATCTTGTTTAATAATATATTTATGAGGGGGCATATGCCCCCTTTTTTATAGCAGGATAAGCAATCACCTCCCCTGTTTTATCTGCATAAAATAAAGTAGAGGAGGTGAAAAAATTGGATTGTTATGCATCTTTTGCTTCCCAGACCTATGCTCTTAAAGCACAGAAGGCTCTGAGAGATGCGTCTGTTTATTCAAGAGTTATAAAGCTTGATGGCGAAAGAAGCCAAAAGGGATGCTCTTATGGTGTTGAAATACCTTGCAGTATGCTTGAAAGTTCAAAAGATATACTTCGAGAGGCAAGAGTTAAAGCTCGGCGGTTTTATAGAGGAGACAGGGAAATATGATATATTTTGACAATGCTGCAACCTCCTTTCCAAAACCGAAATCGGTTATATTTGAAGTGGAAAATTGCCTGAGAAGCTATTGCGGAAATCCCGGAAGAGGAGCTCATTATCTTTCACGAAAAGCCGCTGAAAAAATATATGAAACAAGAGAGTGCATTGCGGATTTTTTTGGTTTGCCGTCTCCCGAAAATGTATTCTTCACTTATAATGACACCTATGCTCTCAATATGGTTATAAAGGGGCTTATAGAGTCTGGGGATCATATCATCATAAGTGATATGGAGCATAACTCTGTATATCGACCTGTTTCAATGCTTGCCGAAAGAGGCATTGCAGAATATGACGTGTTTAATTCTCTGTGCCTTTCTTCCGAAAGAACCCCCGAAAGGATCTGTGCTGGTATCAAGGCACTTATAAAAGATAATACTAAAATGCTTGTGACAACTCATGCATCAAATATTTGCTCTGCTGAATTGCCGCTACGCGAGATAGGGGCTCTTTGCCGAGAAGAGGGTATCATATTTGTTGTTGACGGTGCGCAATCTGCCGGGCATATTGATATAAATATGGAAGAAATGAATATTGATGTGCTCTGTGTGCCGGGGCATAAGGGGCTTTATGGAATTCAGGGCTGTGGCTTTGCACTTTTGCGAGATGGAATATTGCCGTCTCCTATAATAGAGGGCGGAAGCGGAGTCAACTCTTTGATGCGCCAAATGCCGGAACTTTCTCCCGAGCGTTTTGAGGCAGGAACCACAGCACTTCCTTCTATTGCAGCACTTTGTTCAGGTATAAAATTTGTCAGAGAGCAGGGGATTCATGAGATACACCAAAGAGAATGTGCTCTTTATTGTCGCCTTCGGGATATGCTGGCTTCTCTCGATGGGATAACTCATTATGCCGAGCAGCATATAGGAGCAACTTTGTTGTTTAATGTTAATGGTATTCCATGTGAGAGGGTTGCGGATATTCTTGACAGACGCGGAATATGTGTGCGCAGTGGGTTTCATTGCTCGCCTCTTGCACATGGCACTATCGGAACGATAAACAAGGGTGCGGTGCGTGTCAGCTTTAGTCCCTTTAATACTATGCGTGAGCTGGATTTATTTTATTCTGTAATAAAAGAGATGATGACTTCTGGAGTATAGGTTTGGGGCGTAAAATTAAACATAGGTCGACTCATTAAGGAATGAGCCGACCTATGTTTTTTATAGCTTGCGCTTTTTTATTATCACTGCACCGGAAAATGCTCCAATAACGAACAATACCGCACAGGGAATAATGAAGATTAAGGGCAGTGAAGAGTTGGATTCTTTTTGGATGTTTTCTTTAATTACCTCAGTGTCTGACGCTTTGGCGCTTTCGTAAGAATCGCTTTGAAAATATTGATCATAGGGATCTTCTGTTCCAAGAATTCTGATAATTTTCTCTTTTAGTTGGGGATTTTTTGTTTCGTTTGCGTAAGCTCGGATTTTTGATTCAAATGACATTATCGGATTGCCACACATAAATGTTGTGCCGTTGAAATCATCCTCTCTCCAGTCAAGCCAAAGATCGTAATATTTATCAAGAGAAATACATTCTTCGCTAAGTAATGTGCTGAGCTTCATGTCGATACTATCATCCAATGTGTCGTAACCGCTCCAATCAATAAATTTGGTGCCGGCAGTTGCCCGACCTTTGCGAGCGAGCTTTTTTAGATTTTTCACTTCATCATAGGTGATATTCTCAAAGCTTTCGCATTTTTCATATGTTATTTCAACATTGCAGTAAAGTGTTTCTTCGCTTTTATCATAAACTGAGTAACTTACTCCTCCGTGGCCCGAGTATGAAGCAACCAAATGGTCGATCTCTGATAGTTCAAAAACAAGGCCGTTTTCAGCGTAGTATGAACTTTGTAATGATATTGCGAGTTTCTTTGAACCATAACCTTTTGGCAAGCTGTCATCATATATGAATACAGAGCAATAAGCGCCACTGGCTACAGAAGGGTGGACAAAAGAGAAATTTCCGTCCTTGTCTGTACATACAACAGAGGAGGGAAAATGGGTTCCGGAAGCGCTGACTAGTTCGATATCAAATTTAATATTTGAAAGATCTATGTCAGCCTCGCACACAACCTGGCCTTTGATAATATCTCCCTCGGTGGCATAGGAAAAAAAGATGAGGCAACAACTAAAAAAGCAAAACAGAGAAACAAAAGTCTTTTTTTCATAAATGCACACCTCTTTCCATAGTAAAAATTTAAACTTTGACAGCATTAAAGAGAACAGCATAGCAAACATTTGAAGCCTTATGCGAATTGTCCTCCAAACACATTATAGCATAGCAATTGTCTGTTGTCAATTATCTACTGTGGAATCTGTCAATTTCTGCTTTGAAACGAACAATAAAGGGCTAAGTCTTAATGGCTTAGCCCTTGTTTTTATAAATTACATACCAAGCGTTGCTGCTCCAACAATTCCGGCATCGTTGCCGAGCTTTGCAATGCGAAGCTCGGTTGCCTTAACAACGCCGCCGCCATAGGTTTCGGATTTTATCAGTGGATCCAGCATATCAATGAGAACCTGTCCTTCGTTGGAAATTCCGCCGCCGATGGAAACCACCTCGGGCTGAAAGATGTTAACGATGTTTGCAAGACCGGTTGCAAGATATGCAATGTAGCAATCCACAACCTCTTTTGCTGCCTTGTCGCCCTTGTTCATTGCCATAAATGCTGTCCTGCCGCTAACCTTGCCGTGCTCCTTTGCGATGTCACTCATAATGGTATGAGTTCCTGCTTTCTCGCATTCTTCAATTTTTTCTTTTGTCATTTTGATAAGACCTGTTGCAGAGCTATATGCCTCCCAGCAGCCCTTGCGTCCGCAAGAACAAGGTCTGCCGCCCTGCTCGATAACAATATGTCCAAGCTCAGCGCCTGCAAAGTTGAAGCCGGAATACACCTTGTGGTCGATGATGATACCGCCGCCAACGCCGGTTCCAAGAGTGATCATAATGGAATTGGAAGTGCCTTTTGCAGCACCTGCAATAGCCTCGCCCCAAGCGGCAGCGTTTGCGTCGTTTTCAACATGAACGCTTTTTACTCCTGTAAGCTCGGAAATAAGGGGACAGATGGGGAATTTTCTAAAGGGAAGATTGTTTGCATATTCAACAACGCCGTCTGCGCTGTTTGCAATACCCGGAGAAGCAATGCCGATAGACTCGATCTCGCTCATATCGATGCCGTTGTCGGCGGCGATCTTTTTGCAAAGGTTTGCAATGTCGCTTGCAACTTTATCGGCTCCTTCGGTTACAACGGTTGGAACGCTTGCTTTTGCAATGATCTTGAAATCTGAATTTACAATGCCGGCAGCGATGTTTGTGCCGCCAAGGTCTATGCCAATACGATACATGATAGATACCTCTCTTGAAAAATAATATTTTGCCGAAATATCAGCCATCTAAACAGGGCATCGGCTCGCATATAGATATTATAACTGCTATCAGCTGTAAAGTCAACCGGATTTTGAATAAATATTTGAGAATTTTTCTTTGTTTTTTGCCTTTCAAACTGCATTAATAGATGGAGATTATAAGCGTTATGGATGTGATCGGTATAAATGTAAATAAATGTAAATACATCTTTTTTGACTGGTAAAAATAGTGCCAAAAACGGAAAAAATAGATATTTTGTGCAAATTGTATATGTGTAGAAAAAATCGCCGCAAATTTGTATAAAATGTACAAATATTTTCGGAGATTAACATATGTTGAAGGGGTGCGAGCAAAAACAAATCGGGTAAATCTGGATTACCATTAAGGCACGCTTTTGAAATTGTTTCAAAACACATAGTAAAAATTGCACAAAAAAACACAAATACTCTTCTTGTTGTTGAAAAAGCAGGTAATTTATATTTACCTTACGCTGTTTCGGTGAAAAGAAAAAAATCGATGTGAATTTTGGGTGTTTTTTTAGTGGTTTTTGAAATGAAGATTGGCTGAAGAAAATCCACTGTTTTGCTACATATTATGTAAATCTCGGACTTGACAATTTGGGCTCTTGTGTGGTATCATAACTTCATGAAAATAGGGCCAACTTGTGCTTTTTTTGCTTTTATGGGAAATATTTTTCAATTTATTCTCAAAAAACGGCACGTGATTGCCCATCACATTTCTGCGCATAGCGATATGCTGTCGATCTTGATTTTCCGTGCTTCTTTGGATATCTAAAGAAAGTGCGGTTTGCGAAAACTTCATTATTTTGTTGTGTTGATTTTCGATTGCTCTTGTCCGTCGGCATATTTGCGACTGTTCCATTGGAACTTATTGCTCGCCTTGCTTTGAGGCGAGACGCTACGCAAGCTGCCGCGCAACATTTTACCCCGACACAGCGTTGTGTCACAATTTTGCAGGAGGAATTTGCAGATGAAGAAAACAGTATTCACCAGATCAATAGCATTTTTACTTGCTTTGATCACCGTTATCGGTTGCGGAGCAACTGCCGTTTACGCCACCGATACCAACGAGACTGCCGGAGTTCTTTCCACACCTGCCATGGGTTCGGAAAACAAAGCAGGCTCTTCTGTCTCTGATACCACGATTGAAGATGTCAGAGAGATTTTGAACGCTCTTTCATATGAGGAGTATTCAAAGAAATATGAGAATGTTCCGAGAGCTACGGAGGCTATAGTTATTAGCGCAGTAGACTATCTTGCGGACAAGACGGATGCTGAGGTTGAAATTACCACTGATTATCCGGATGCTGATGGCAGTGCACTTACAAGTCTTTATATCCCCGGAGATGGCATAGTTGTTTGGGGCGTTGAGGTGCCTAAGACTGCTAAATACAGCATTCAGGTTGAGTATTATCCCGTTGCCGCTAAGGCGGTGCCTGTTCAGCGAATCTTCCGCTTGAACAACAAGGTTCCCTTTGCAGAGGCACGTTATATATCAATGTCCAAGGTTTGGGTGAATTCATATGAGGAGCTCGATGCTGACACAGGCAGAAAGTTTAAGCTTGATATAGATAGGAATGAGCTTCGTCCAACAATGCTTCAGGCGCCCGAATGGAAGGTGTTTGAGCTTCGCGATGGCGACGGCTTCTATTCTGAAAGCTTTGAGTTTGTTTTTGAGGCAGGCTACAACGAAATAGCTCTTGAATCTGTTAGTGAGCCTATGGCTCTTAAGAGCCTTTCTCTTGTTCCTCACGTCGATCTGCCCTCATATGAATCTGTTGCGGCAGATTACGAAAAGAACGGATACAAGGCTGCTGATAAGGATGCTATTATCAAGCTGGAGGCTGAAGAGCCGATTGCTATTTCTTCTCAGACCGTATATCCCGTTGAAGATGTTTCATCTGCAATCACATCTCCTTCGGATTCTACAAGAATTATGCTTAACACTATTGGCGGAGAAAAGTGGCAGACCTCCGGTCAGTGGGTGCGTTATAAGTTCACTCCCGAAAAGAGCGGTCTTTATAACATAGTTACAAGGTATAAGCAGAGCATAAACGATGGTCTTTATAGCTCTCGTATGCTTTATATCTATGGCGGACAGTATGATGGTGTTCCGTTCTATGAGGCAACACAGCTTAGATTCGGCTATTCTTCCGATTGGCAGATAGGTAAGCTCAACGATGGTACAACCGAGTTTGAATTCTATTTTGAAGCCGGTGTTGAATATACCATTGAACTTGAGGTTTCTCTTGGCTCGATGGGAGATGTGGTTCGTCGTGTTCAGGATGCGCTTACGAGAATCAATAACGCATATCTTAATATAATCAAGCTCACGGGTACCAGCCCTGACAGCTACCGTGACTATGGATTCTCTCGCGTAATGCCTGAAGTTCTTAATGAGTTCATTCTTATGTCAAGAGAGCTTGATGCAGTTTCTAAATATCTTTCCGATGTTGCCGGCGTTAAAGGCTCTCAGATTGCAACACTTGACAGAGTTTCCTGGCTTCTCAAAAAGATGGGTGGCGATGAGGATGTTATCGCAAAGAACCTTAGCGAGCTGAAAGCTTATATCGGTAACCTCGGTACTTGGATAACAACTGCTAAAACCCAGCCCCTTCAGCTTGACTATATCAGAATTCAGTCTGTAGATGCAAAGCTCCCTAAGGCAACAGAAGGATTCTTTAAAGCGTTTGGCTTTGAGATCAAAAAGTTCTTTATGAGCTTTGTTCGTAACTATGACAGAGTTGGCGCTCAGGAAGAGCTTGATGGAAAGGATGATGTTGTTGAGGTTTGGCTTGCGTATGGTCGTGACCAATCTCAGGTTATCCGTACTCTTGTAAATAACGAGTTTACTCCTCAGACCGGTATTTCAGTCAATCTTAAGCTGGTTGCAGGCGGAACCCTTCTTCCTTCAATTCTTGCAGGAATGGGCCCGGATGTTTATATCGGTCTTGGTCAGAGTGAGGTTATCAACTACGCTATCAGAAGTGCTATTCTTCCAATTGAAAGTATGCCTGATTACGAAGATGTAATATCTTCCTTTAATGATGCGGCAATGGTTCCTCTCGGAATTGAGGATGCCGACGGCGTTTATCACTGCTACGGTCTCCCTGAGACACAGAGATTCCCTATGATGTTCTACCGTAAGGATGTTCTCGCAGACCTGGGTATTGATATTCCTAAAACTTGGGATGATATCCTGGCCGCAGTTCCTGTTCTTCAGGCTAACAACATGGAAATCGGTCTTACAACCGAATACAAGATGTTCCTTTATCAGAAGGGCGGAGAGCTTTTTGCAGACAACGGTATGAGAATCAATCTTGATTCCGATCTTGCACTTGAATCCTTTGAGATGATGTGTAATATGTTTACAATGTACTCCTTCCCCTATAACTACAACTTCACAAACCGTTTCAGAACCGGTGAGATGCCTATCGGTATTGCAACATACAGTGATACTTATAACAATCTGATAGTTTTTGCAACCGAAATTGACGGTCTTTGGGAGTTTGCTCCGCTTCCCGGTATTGTTGATGAAAACGGTAATATAAATAATGTGTCTATTTCAACGATCACGGCAACCGTTATGGTAGACGGTTGTGATAACCCCAAAAAGGCTTGGGAATTTATGCAGTGGTATTGCGGCGAGAGCTGCCAGATCCAGTATTCAAACGAAATGGTTGCAATTTTGGGTGATTCTGCTAAGCATCCAACAGCAAACGAGGATGCACTTTCCAGCTTGCCTTGGACAACAGATGAGCTTCGCAATCTGCAGCTCCAGTTCAACAATCTGGCTTCAATTCCTAACTACCCGGGTTATTATTACATCGACCGTTATACAAACTTCGCATTTCTTGCTGCATATAACGATAATGCAAACCCTGTAACCGAGCTTCTCAGCTATATCAACACGATAAATAAGGAGATCACTCGTAAGCGTGATGAGTTTGGTCTTGAAACTCTCCCTGTTGGTCAGACACTTGCTGAAAAGCGCTTGGGTCAGGCAAAGAGTGCTCTTGAGGAAATTAATAATAAGTCCTATTCTGCTCAAATCGACAGCACACTTGCAGCTATCGAAAACGGAACAGATATAGAGGCGATCAGTGCCGCAGCCGACGCTCTCGAAGCCGCTGATGCGACGCTCTTTAAGACGGTGGTTGGCCATCTCCGCGATGCTGCCAAAGCATTGTCTACCTATTAATATTATATAAATATTCTAATTAAGATTAAATTTAAGGAGAGAGCATATGTCACAGAAAACGGCTCAGAAAAAAGCGGTAGCTCGCAAGGATATGACAAAAGCTCAGTGGATTTGGAAGGAAATGAAGCGAAATTGGGTTGCTTATGCAATGGTAGCCCCCTTCATGATCCTCTTCACAGTGTTTACGATCCTGCCTGTGCTTCTGTCTATCGTTATCAGTTTTACCGACTTCAACCTGCTTGAAATGCCAAATTTCGTTTTCATGCAGAACTATATCACATTGTTCTTTGATGACGATATATTCCTGACAGCGGCTCAAAATACATTTGTATTTGCCGTTATAGTTGGTCCTTCGTCATATCTTATGTCTCTGCTTGTAGCTTGGTTCATCAATGAGCTTGGGCCAAAGATCAGAGCAATTGTAACACTTATCTTCTATGCGCCGTCAATTTCCGGTCAGGTTTACCTTATTTGGGGTACTCTCTTCTCCGGTGACTCTTACGGTTGGGTAAACGGTGCACTTCTGAACCTCGGTATTATTACCGAGCCGATTCAGTTCTTCCAAAATGCAGATTATGTAATGCCTCTTTGTATTGTAGTCTCGCTTTGGACATCTCTTGGTACATCCTTCCTGTCCTTTATCGCAGGTCTTCAGGGTATCGACCGTTCTCTTTATGAGGCTGCAGCGGTTGACGGTATCAAGAACCGTTGGCAGGAACTTTGGTATGTAACTCTGCCAACAATGAAGCCTCAGCTTATGTTCGGTGCTATCATGTCTATCACAGGAGCGTTCGGTTTCGGTGGTATCGTAACTGCACTTTGTGGTTTCCCCTCTGTAGACTATGCAGCACACACCATTATGCACCATCTTGAAGACTACGGTGGACAGCGATTTGAAACAGGTTATGCTTCTGCTATCGCAACACTGCTCTTTATCATAATGATAGGTGCAAACTCTCTCGTTAAAAATATGATTTCAAAGGTGGGACAATAATATGGCAAAAAAGTTAAGAACCAGAAAACATAAAGTTGTCCTTAACCGTAGTGCGGGAGGCGACGCCGGCATATCGTTTATGCTGATAATTCTCGGAGCATTCATGTTCCTTCCTATGGTATATGTAGTAATGCAATCACTGAAGCCTTTGGATGAGCTTTTCATGTTTCCTCCAAGATTTTATGTTGTAAACCCTACATTCCAAAACTTTAAAGACCTTTTCACCCTTATGAATACCTCAATGGTGCCTTTCTCAAGATACATCTTCAACACGGTATTCACATCGGTGGTTGGTACAACCGGAAACCTTTTCTTCTCCTCACTTGCAGCATACGCAATGGCGAAGATCAAGTTCCCGGGCGGCAAAATTATGTTTACAACCGTCAGAACATCTCTCATGTTCCACTCAACGGTTACAACTATCACCAGCTTCATTATTATGGCAACTCTCAAATGGGTTGATACATATTGGGCAGTAATCGTTCCCGCATTCTGTACTTCACTCGGTCTTTATCTTATGAAGCAGTTTATGGAAACAAACGTTTCAGACGCAGTTCTTGAAAGTGCGCGTCTTGACGGTGCAAGCGAGCTTAAGACCTTCTGGGTAATTGCAATGCCGATGGTTAAGCCTGCTTGGCTAACACTGATTATCTATTCATTCCAGGGACTCTGGAATGCAGGTGCTTCGATCTATATCCATAGCGAACAGCTTAAATCATTTAACTATGCTATCAACCAGATCGTTGCCGGAGGTATCAGACGTTCGGGTGCATCTGCCGCTTCAACGGTTATTATGATGCTTGTGCCGATCCTTGTATTCGTTGTTACACAGTCTAACATCATCGAAACCATGGGTTCCAGTGGTATGAAGGATTAAGGAGGAAAGCAAATGAAAAAGTTTTTAAATATACTTTGTTTGATATTTGCTTTGGTGATGCTTATGGCTCCGGCTGTAAGTGCTGCAGCTCCTTATCAGACTTATACTTACTCTATTAACGGCTTTGCTCTTTATTCTCCGGATGCATATGTGCCGATTATGAATGTTGACAGCAATTATATGGGTCTGGACAAGGCTTTAGGTAGCATCAAGGATATGGTGACAGACGATGACGGAAATGTATATCTTATCGATGCGACAAATAATGAGCTTATTGTTCTTGATTCATATTACAAGAAGAAGTTTGTTGTTAATAGCTTTGTTAACGATCAGGGCGTTCCGGACGGATTTACAAATCCTCAGGGCCTTTATGTAACAGATGATAGAATTTTTGTCTGTGACACCGATGCAAGCCGTATTATAACCTTTACACTTGAAGGTGATTTCCTTGCAATCATTCCTCAGCCTGAGTCAAACCTCTTTACAGATGGGGCTGCTTATAAGCCGATAGCTCTTGCCGTTGACCAGTATGACCGACTCTATGTTGTATCCTCTACAACATATCAGGGTGTCATCGTTATGACCGATAAGGGTCAGTTCACTCAGTTTATCGGTGCACAAAAGGTTGTTGCAAGCCTTTGGCAGCTTATCTGGAGAAATTTCCAAACAGAAGAGCAAAAAGCACTTAGCCAATCCTTTATCTCCACCGAGTTTAACAATATCAGCATTACAGATGACGGCTTTATCTATGTTACAACTCAGTCTATTGGTGCCTCCGAGCAGCAGGCTGCGATTCATGGCAAGGATAAATCCGGCGACTATGCTCCCGTTAAGCTTCTCAATGCTTCAGGTGTTGAGATTATGAGACGAAACGGTTTCTATCCTCCCTCCGGAGAGGTTGACGTTTCTAACCTTTCAACAGATACCCTCGTTGGCCCATCTGTTATCACCGATGTAGCGGTTGGCCCTGAAAAAACATGGACTATAGTTGACCGCAAGCGTTCGAAGGTGTTTACATATGACTTTGACGGTAACCTCCTTTTCGCTTTTGGTGACTACGGTACAATGCTTGGTAACATTTCTATCATTCAGTCTATCTGCTATCAGGGCGATATAATGATGATCCTTGATGGAGTTAATAACACTATTACCACATATAAGAGAACAGAGTATGGCGATGCGCTTATTCAGGCTCTTAACTATCAGAACAACCGTCAGTATAATGATGCGATCGATTCTTGGGTAGAGATACTTAAGCGTAACAGTAACTTTGATACCGCTTATATCGGTATCGGTCAATCTCTCTTCCGTCAGGGTGAATATGAAGAGGCTATAGAATATTATAAGTCCGCTTATGATACAGCAAATTATTCGGACGCTTATAAGGAGCTTCGTAAGAACTGGATATCTAAATATCTGTTCGTGCTTCTTGCCGTGATAGTTGTGCTTATAGTGCTTTGGTCTAAATTCATGAAATATGCACAGAAGGTGAACTATAAAACAAGTATCAGTGTTGGCAAACGAACATATAAGCAGGAGCTTCTGTATGTATTCCACCTTATATTCCATCCGTTTGATGGCTTCTGGGATCTGAAGCATGAAAAACGCGGCTCGGTTAGAGCTTCTATAACCATTATCGCTATCACAATACTTTCCTTCTACTATCAGTCGATAGGTCAGGGATATATCATGAATCCCGAGGGCATTTATTCTTCAATTTTTGTTCAGTTTATATCAGTTTTGGTTCCTCTTTTCCTGTGGATAGTGGGCAACTGGTGTCTGACAACACTTTTTGAAGGTGAAGGAAGCTTTAAAGATATCTTTATTGCTTGCTCATATTCGCTCTCTCCCATTCCGCTTATGATAATCCCTTCAACTATCATTTCCAATGTTATCACAGATTCCGAAACAGCAATTGTAAACCTTCTTGCAACGGTTGGCTTTATCTGGCTTGGACTTCTCCTGTTCTTTGGAATGATGGTTACACATGATTATTCTCTTTCAAAGAATGTGCTCACTTGTGTTGGTACAATTGTTGCAATGGCGTTTATAATGTTCCTTGCAATTCTGTTTACAACCCTTCTTGGTAAGGTTGTAAGCTTTATAACTAACATTATAGATGAAATAAGTTACCGAATTTAATTACAGATAGGAGAGGAAAAATGAAAATGAAAAGAATAATGTCGCTGCTCTTAACTGTACTTATGGTGATCGGTAGTTTAAACCTTGCCGCTGTACAAACCTTTGCAGCAATATCCGAGGCCGACCTGGTTTTAGATGATTTTGATCATTTAACGGAAGTTTTTGTTTCAGCAGAAGACAGACTCTCAAAAATGGAGCTTTATGTTAAAGCGGGAGACCTTGAGCTTTACTGTGACGATTACTCCGGCGAGGTTGCGCTGAAAAACACCGCAACAGGACAGATTCTTCTGTCTAATCCCTACGGCGTTGGTTCATCAAAGGCTTCCAATGCTCAGAAATACGAGCTTCTTTCACAGATAATCGTAAAATATACAGATAATACAACTCAAAAGACACTCACTTCTTTTGAGGAATGCTCAATGCGCGGACAGCTGAATGTTGAGAGAATTAAAGACGGTATCCGCATTGAATATTCTCTTGGCAGTGAACAGACACGTCTACTTGTTCCTAAGCTCATTGAAAAGAGCAGATTTGAAAATGAGATCCTTAAAAATATTACCGATAAGGATGTCAAGAAGAAGTTTACAAACTACTATCAGCTTAAAGACCCTTCAAAGCAGAAAAGCGAAACAATGAAGGAAGCACTGTATAAAAGATGGCCTATCACAAAGGAAATGGCTGTTTATGTTCTTCCTGTTGAGGGTAACGGCGCAATAGGCCCACAGGAGCTAAAGAAGTTTGATTCTTACATTAAGCTGTATTGCCCCCAGTACACTTTTGAGGATCTTGACTATGACCATGGCTTGACTAAGTTTGAGGGCGAAGACAGAGAGCCTGTCAATTTTAAAATGGCTCTCGAATATACCCTCGATAACGGTCAGCTTGTTGTAACACTTCCAGCAAATGGTATTCAGTATAACGAGGAAGAATATACTCTTGATACAATTACAATTCTTCCTTATATGGGTGCAGGTCTGAACCCCAACACAGGCTATACCTTCCTGCCGGATGGCTCAGGTGCTATCTTTAAGTTTGAAGATCTTGACACCGGCAGCGCAACAACTGTTTCAACTAAGGTTTATGGTACTGACTATGCATATCAGACAATCAAAGGTTCTTATGAGCAGCCTGTAAGAGTTCCTGTTTTCGGTATTGTTGAAAACGAGGAGGTCTATGCAAAGGTTGAAAAGCAGGTTGAAGTTGAGGTTGAAAAGGAAGTTGAAACAACAGACGATAACGGCGAGACCATTAAGACAACAGAAAAGGTAACCGAGCTTCAGACCACATACGAAAAGGAATATGTCGGTATTCAGGATAGAGGTTTTGTTGCAATTATTGAAGAGGGCGAAGCAATGTGCGAGCTTTCTACATATCACGGCGGTGCATTCCATGAATATAACACAGTGAGAATGACAATGACTCCTCGTCCAAAGGACTCATATAACCTTGCAACCGCTATTTCGGTTGGTTCAAACTCAACTTGGACCGTTGTTTCCGAAAGACGTTATACCGGTAACTATAAGATCAGATATATCATGCTGACCGACTCTGAAATTGCAGAGGAAAAGGGCGTTTCCGATTATTATGAAACCTCTTGGAAGGGCATGGCTGATGCATATCAGGATTATCTTGTAAATAATGGCGTTCTCACAAAGATCACAGAGGATCAGCTTGGTGAGGGAATCCCGCTTTACATTGAGACCTTTGGTGCAATTGAAACCATCGAAAAGGTACTCTCAATTCCCGTAACCGTTATGACCGCTATGACCTCATTTGAGGATGTTCAGACAATGTATGACGATCTTTCTGCCGATGGCATCAAAAATATCAACTTTAAGCTTACAGGATATGCCAACGGAGGTATGAAATCCATAACACCCTACAGGCTGAAATGGGAAAAGGCTGTTGGCGGCAAGAAGGGATTTAAGGAGCTGCTTTCCGATGCAAAGGAAAATAAATACGGCATATATCCGGATTTTGATTTTGCATATATCAATGAAACTGCTATGTTCGATGGCGTAAGCCTTAAGAAGCACGCTGTTAAGTCTATTGATAACCGCTATACAAGTATGCGTGTGTACAGTGCGGCAAGACAGAACTATGCAACCTATTATCAGCTTGCAATGTCTCCTGCTTACTACTATCGCTTTGTAGATAAGCTGGCTTCCTATTACACAGATTATGATCCTATCGGAATTTCCGTTTCAACACTTGGTTATACGCTTAACTCTGACTTTGATAAGAAGGAGCCATATAACCGTGAGGACGGCAAAAACTTTACAGCAGATGCTTTCGATAGCCTTGCAGCGTCATATGAAAATGTAATGACCGAGGGCGGTAACGCATTTGTATGGAAAAATGCAGATCATATTCTCGATATGCCCCTTGATTCAAGCCGTTATATCAAGGCTTCTTACACCATTCCTTTCATAGGTTATGTTCTTCACGGCTATAAGAACTTCACCGGTGCTGCTATCAATATGGCGGGCGATATTCGCTATGAAGTGCTCAAGTGCATCGAAAACGGTGCATATATGTACTTTATTCTCTCTTATGATAACACCGAGCTTCTGAAAGAGGATGAGCTTCTTAGCAAATATTATTCTATCAGATACGATATTTGGTATGAGGATGTTGTTGAGCTTTATAAAGAGCTTAATGAAGTTCTCGAGCCTCTTCAGACAAAGAAGATCATTGACCATGAGTTCCTTATAGGTGAGCGTATTCCCGATGAAGACGAGGTTGTTGATACCGCTAATCCGGAAAAGTATGTCACAATGGATGACGGCAGAATTGTTAAGGTAACTTATGAGGATGGAACAACCTTTATTCTCAACTACAACTATTTCGCAGTAACAGTCGATGGTGTCTCTGTTGATGCCTACGGATATGTTAAGACAAATTAAAAGAGAGGTGAAATGTTATGACAAATGATACAGTAAAAGTGCCAAAGAAACGTCGTGCCGCTTCTCTTGATAAAAAGAAGGCTCGCGCCGGTTGGATATTTGTTTTACCTTTCGTGATCGGATTTGTGCTCGTATACCTCCCCATACTTAAGGATTCTGTAGTATTCAGTTTCCACCATGTTAGCTCTCAAGCCGGTGGTGGTATGAACCTGGAGTGGGTCGGCTTCAAAAACTATACAGATGCACTGTTCGTTAATCCTGATTATGTTCAGACCCTTATTTCAGGACTTGGCCAGATGGCGTTTGATATTCCCGCAATCGTAATATTCTCTCTGTTTATGGCGGTTCTTCTTAACACAAAGATGGTAGGACGCGCTGCTTTCCGTGCAATTTTCTTCATCCCGGTTATTCTTTCAACAGGCTTTATGGCTGCGCTTGAAAGAGGCAATATACTTTCATCATATATGGATAGTACTGCCGGTATGAATGACGGTTCAGGTCAAAGCACATCGTCGGATATTATTTCGGTGCTTGACTTTGAAAATCTGTTTGACCGGATGAAGGTTGGTACGGAAATAGTAGGAATCGTTATCGGTATCATAAACAATATCTATGACATTGTTAACCGAAGCGGCGTACAGATGCTAATCTTCCTTGCAGGTCTTCAGTCAATTTCCCCCGCGATATATGAGTCTTGTCAGATCGACGGCGCATCCGGATGGGAAACCTTCTGGAAGATCACTTTCCCTATGATAAGCCCTATGATTCTTGTAAATGCAGTTTATACGATCATCGACTCGTTTACATCTCAATCTAACCAGATAATGAGATTTATTGATTCGGTTTATACTGACGAGATCAATGGTAACACCATCAGCTCTGCGATGTCTTGGATGTATTTTATTATCGTCATCTTAATAGTTGCTGTGGTTGCCGGTGTATTCTCAGCTTATGTATTCTATCAAAGACGTGATTAAGGAGGGATGATAAATGGACGCACAAAACACAGAAAAAAGACCAAAGATAACAAAAGAAACAAAAAATAAGATTCGCGTTGATTTTGAAAGAACTCCTTTGAAGGAAAGATTGAAGGCGAAATTCGGAACCTCATTTATTTACATAAAGGTTTTGGTTGCGATATTCCGATTTGTATTGCTTATCGGTATCTCCTATATCGTTCTTTTCCCTTTCATTTCAAAAATCGCATCCTCGTTTATGGGTAAGACTGACTTTGTTGATGCAACCGTTCGTTTGATTCCTAAGGCGTTCTCGCTCAACATCTATAAGGCCGTATTTTTAGAGCTTGATTATTTCAAAGCATTCTTTAATACATTTACTCTTTCCATTCTGTCGGCGATTCTGCAGACATTTTCCTGCTGTTTGATCGCTTACGGCTTTGCAAAGTTTAAATTTAAGGGCAATGGCATTCTTTTCTTGCTCGTTATGCTTACGATGATAATTCCTCATCCAACGCTTAAGCTCTCCATGATTCAGAATTTTAAGGATTTTGATGTTCTCGGTATATTTGGATTGCTTACAAAGGTGGGAATTCTTCCCGAAAAGTTTGCATACGGTCTCAGACTTACAAATACCTATTGGCCTATGGTGATCCTATCGGCAACGGGTCTTGCATTTAAGAACGGTCTTTACATATTTATGCTTAGACAGTTCTTCCGCGGAGTTCCCGATGAGCTTGAAGAATCCGCCTATATTGATGGCTCCGGCGTTTTCCGCACATTCTTTACCATCATCATTCCACTTTCAGTGCCTATGCTGATCACAGTGTTCCTGTTCTCCTTCTCATGGCAGTGGACGGATAACTATTATATCCAGATATTCTTCCCGGGCGGAAGAATGTGGAACTGGACAGATGTTGTAAGAGAGATTCCTATTTCTCTTAAGACGGACTACGCAGGACAGACCCTGTATTATAAGGCGATTAACAATACTGCCGGTATGCTTGCTATTGCACCGCTTATTGTTATGTACCTGTTCTGCCAGAAGTTCCTCGTCCAGGGTATCGAACGTTCCGGTATCGTTGGTTAAAAATCAAAAAACATTTTGTGCTGACCCACTTTTGTGGGTCAGCATTTTTATATAAATTTGAGTTGGATAGCTTTTTTCTCATAAAATTTAATACTCGTGCATTTAAAGTTTACAAATAATTGATGTATCAGCGTAGAATATGTAGTAAAATAATGGTAAGGTGGTGAAGTATGTGTTTGGCTATGTAAGACCATATCAGCCTGAGCTGAAAATAATTGAAAATCAATATTATAAGGCTGCTTACTGTGGTCTTTGCCGTGCAATGAAAAAGACAACCGGCATGAAATCAAGCTTAACGCTAAGCTATGATACCACTTTTCTTGTGCTACTCAGGTTGGCATTAACAGATGAAATACCGGAATTTGAGAAAAAACGATGTTTTCTTCATCCATTGAAGAAAAGAGTTGTGATGAAGTCAAATTCAGCATTGTTGTTTGCAGCTCATGCCGGTACTTTGCTGGCTTGGCACAAAATTAATGATGATATTTCTGATGAAAAATCTTTTAAAAGGCTTTTTGCTCGTGTCCTTAGAATATTTTTCTCATCTTCCTATAAAAAAGCCAAAAAGAAATATGAAGATCTTGACAAGATAATTAAAGATAGGCTTTGTGAGCTGCAGAATATTGAAAAAGAGAAGATCAAATGCGCCGATAGACCCGCTCTTGTTTTTGGCTCTTTGATGTCGGGTATCCTCTCATATGGAATTGAAGCTGATAACAGAGCCTTAATCGCTTCTTCTATAGGTATGTCGGTAGGACGGTGGATATATCTCATCGATGCTCTTGACGATATCAACGAAGATAGAAAAAAGAAAAGCTATAATCCATTTTTGTTGCTTTTTGATGGCATGGAGCTTGACAGGGAAAAATCAATAGACATTGAATGTGCTATGCTTGCGGTCATAAAAAAAGCCCTTGATGCAGTTGACCTTCTTGATTTTAAAGGGCGCAGAGACCTTGAAGGACTTATACAAAATATTTTGTGTGAGGGACTTCCTCGCAAAACAAAATCAGTGATTTTTGGTGATAGAGACGCCAAAAGTCCGGAAAACGGAGATAACAAATGACAGATCCATATAAAGTTCTTGGTGTGTCGCCCACTGACAGCGACGAGGATATTAAAAAGGCATACCGTAAGCTTGCCAGAAAATATCATCCCGATAAATATAGGGACAGCGATCTTGCCGATCTTGCAAGCGAAAAAATGAAAGAGGACAATGCTGCCTACGAGGAAATACAGAAAATAAGATCGGGTGGCGGCAGCTATAACACATATACAGGACAGACATATTCAAGTAGTAATGGCAGCGGTAAGTTCGCCAGAGTCAGAGTGCTCATAAACCAGGGTTCTATTTCCGAGGCTGAGCAGATATTGCTTCAAACTGATGAAAACGACAGAGCCGCAGAATGGCATTTCCTTATGGGATGCATCCAGCTTAAAAGAGGGAACAGCTTTGATGCCTCAAGATATTTTGATACTGCCTGCTCAATGGACCCTTCTAACAGCGAATATGCCACAATGAGAATGAGAATGCGCTCCTTTGGCAATATGGGGGAAATGGGCATGGGCCGAGGTGGCACAACGGCGTATTCGGGATGCGATATGTGCTCAACTCTTATCTGCGCAGATTGCTGTTGTGAATGTCTTGGCGGTGACCTCATTAGTTGTTGCTGATATTTTTGGGGGAGGGAGCTTCTTTTGTCCGAAACACCTATTAGAATAAAAATAGATTATGGAAATATCCTGCCAAAGAAAAATATAAAAAAGAGCAGGAAAATTGCTTTTTGCGCTCTTTTCAGTGCACTTGGAGTTGTGATAATGTATATTGGCGCGCTTATTGAAGTTCTTGATATTTCAATGGCCTGCATAGCCTCTATGGTATGTATCGTTACGCTGATTGAAATTGGTGGGGTATATCCTTGGCTTGTTTTCTCGGTTACCGCAGGGCTTTCGCTTTTGCTTTTGCCGCAGAAATTTGCAGCGCTTATATATCTTTGCCTCGCAGGGTATTATCCAATGCTTAAATGTATTTTTGAGCGTACACGAAGCAGAATATTTGAGTGGGTGATGAAGCTTGCCACATTCAACGCCTCTATGGGCATAATGATGCTTTTTGCTGTTTTTGTTTTCCTTGTGCCGGGGATGACAAAGTGGTATGTGATATCGTTTTTCCTGCTCGGAAATTTCACTTTTGTAATTTATGATATAGCCCTCACAATGCTTGTGCGCCTATATTTTTTGAAATACAGAAAGCTTCTAAGAGTTGACCGAATTTTAAAATGACTTTGTCTTTTTAGTAAATGACTATAATCATTCAAAGGATAAGGAGAGAATATGACGAAAAGACGGATTGCGGCTATTGTTATTGACGCTATATTTATTATTTTGACTCTCGCATTCATTTTTGGAAATTCACTGCTTGATGTTGATAAATCTAACGATGCAAGCGGCAGTGTGACCGATATTGTTGAGAAGTTACCTCCAGTACAAAACGCTATTGAAAACGAGGAGATAACGAGAGGCGAGGTAGAGGCGATATTAAGGTCATTGGCACATGGCTTTGAATTTTCGGTTCTTGCAGCAGAAATCATGATTCTGTTTCTTCTTTTGCGCCTTAAAACTCCAGTTGTTTGCTTGATTTTAACATTGGTTATAGTATTTGTTCTTGGAGTTGCCGATGAGTGTCTCCAAATGCTGAATGACAGATCTTCTGAGATGGTTGATGTTTTAAAGGACTTTCTCGGAGGGGTGTTTGGAGCATCTGCGGTTTTCCTGATCCACTATTTGATAGGTACGAGAATAAAAAGAAAAAAAGGCTGATTCGAATGAATCAGCCTTTTTGATGGAACGGTAAATTTCGATTTGTCGGGGAGGCATTGGAGAGCACACTGCGAAGTTTTTATGGTCAATCACCTACCACAGACGAAAGCAGTGTGCGGCAAAACAAACCCTTATTGCGCCGGTCGTCCATGGCGCAATAAGGAAGAATAGAGTGATGCACAGCTCCCTTAGAAAATGCAGAATTGCATTTTCAGAGGAGCGTAGGGAGCGCAAGGAAGGGAGTCCTTAGAGGGAAACGCAGTTTCTCTCTAAGCGCATTTTCGTGGCGAGATTTGACGGTTTGCTTGCAAACGGCGGTGTTTAGCCGCCGAGGCAAACTCGCGGCGAGCTTGCTCGCGCTCCTTTTGGGGCGTGCCAAAGGGACTGCCATGCGGCACGAGCAAAAAAGAAGAAGGGATTATTTATCATAATCGTTTATCCGCTTTTCTTTGATACTAAAGGTCCAAAGAGACTACCCCTCTGCAGAGGCGTAAACCCTCTCCTGTCATTCTGTGGAAATAAAGCAACGAAGGATCTCTTATCATTTTAAGTAACCAAAGAAATTAGTTTATTCTCAGGTTGCTCATGCCGCATGGCAGTGTCTTTGGTATGCGCCAAAGACACGAAAGCGCACTTAGAGGGAAACGTTGTTTCCCTCTAAGGACTCCCTTCCTTGGCACTGCCAACGCTCCTGCGAAAATGCAATCCTGCATTTTCTTATGTCGCTGTTTCTCACGCTATCTCTCCTTATTGCGCCATAGACGACCGGCGCAATAAGGGTGCACAAAACCGCACACTGCTTTCGCCTGTGGTTAACTACTCTATAGTGAAAACTTCGCAGTGTGC
>JAZUQN010000134.1:0-7235 GCA_045605745.1 Eubacteriales bacterium | reverse complement strand
CCACATCCCATTCTTTCCTCAAAGCTAAGCTCACCGCTTTTATCTGTGGAAGAGCAAACTGCCTTCAGCATCGGTTCGGGCCCACATGAATAGAAATATGAAAAATCAAGACCCTCCATAGCGTTTGTAACAAAGCCCTTAACACCGTATGAGCCATCGGCTGTTGCAACCGTAACGGTTGCTCCCAGTGCCTTAAACTCATTCTCATAGAATATCTCTTCCTTTGTGTTGAAGCCGAGAATAACAGTGACCTTTTTTCCTCCTGAGATAAGCTCTTTTGCCAGCATATAAAGGGGAGGAACTCCAACACCGCCTCCGATGAGCAAAGGCTCATCACCGCTGCGCGAAAGATCGTATCCGTTTCCAAGCTGTGTCAGTGCATCAAGACTTCCGTCCTTCATCTGGCTCATAAGCTCTGTTCCCTTGCCAACAACCTTATAGATTATGACAAGCTCACCGCTCTTTGGAACATCGCAAACCGATATAGGTCTGCGGAGATACATTCCCTCCAGCTTGATATTTACAAACTGTCCGGGTAAAATGCCCTCAGTGTCTCCGGAAAGCGTCATACGGAAGACATTTTTGGCAATATTGACATTTTCTTTTATTTCAAATACCGTCTGTTTCATTTTTGTACCTTATGAATCGATCGTTGATATTGTGAGAGTTGTTTCTTCAAGAACATCAAGAAGAACTCGAACTGTATCGAGAGATGTGAACATTGTCACATTATTTTCTGTAGCATATTTACGAATCTCAAAGCCGTCTCTCGTAACACCCGAGGATGCCGGATCGCTTGTGTTTATAACATAGGCAATATGTCCCTGACGCAGAGAATCTGCTATCTCATCCGAGCCATCTGAGAGCTTTTTGAGAATGTGAGTGCGGATTCCGTTCTTCTTTAAAAATTCTGCAGTACCCTCGGTTGCTTCAATATTAAAGCCCAGATTATAGAAGCGACGAATGAGAGGAAGCGCCTCTTCCTTATCGCAATCTGCAATGGTTGCAAAAACAGTTCCGTAATTTTGCAAATGCATACCCGATGCCTGCAAAGCCTTATAAAGCGCACGGTAATATTTATCGTCATATCCTATAGCTTCACCGGTTGATTTCATTTCGGGAGAAAGATAAGCATCAAGGCCGCGAAGCTTATTAAAGGAGAACACAGGAACCTTAACGTACCATCTGTTCTTCTCTTCTGGATAGATGCCAAATATACCCTGCTCTTTAAGAGATTTGCCCATAATGACCTCGGTTGCAATATCCGCAAGGCTATATCCTGTTGCCTTTGAAAGGAAAGGAACGGTTCTTGAAGAACGGGGATTCACCTCGATGATAAACACATTGTCATCCTTATCAACTATAAACTGGATATTATAAAGGCCAACTATTCCGATGCCAAGACCCAGCTTCTTTGCATATTGAAGGATTGTGCCCTTGACCTTATCCGAGATACTGAATGTTGGATAAACACTGATTGAGTCGCCTGAGTGGATACCGGTTCTTTCAACAAGCTCCATAATGCCGGGGACAAACACATTCTGTCCGTCACAGATAGCATCCACCTCAACCTCTTTACCACTGATATATTTATCAACAAGAACAGGCTTGTCCTCATCGATCTCAACGGCTGTTTTCAGATAATGGCGAAGCTGATCTTCATTTGCAACTATCTGCATTGCTCTTCCGCCAAGAACGAAGGAAGGACGAACAAGCACAGGATATCCGATCTCTGCAGCGGTCTTAATACCATCCTCTATCTTTGTAACAGCCTTGCCCTTGGGCTGAGGAATTCCAAGCTCGGAAAGGAGCTTCTCAAACATATCTCTGTTTTCTGCCTTATCAATAGCATCACAGTCTGTACCAATAATCTTAACACCCCTTTGATGGAGAGGCTCGGCAAGATTGATGGCGGTCTGGCCGCCAAGAGAAGCAATAACACCCTCGGGCTTTTCAAATTCGATGATATTCATTACATCTTCTGCTGTCAGAGGCTCGAAATAGAGCTTATCGGCAGTTGTGTAGTCGGTTGAAACAGTTTCGGGGTTATTGTTGATGATAATGGCTTCATAGCCCGAATTTTTGATGGTTGTAACAGCATGGACCGTTGAATAGTCAAATTCAACGCCCTGACCTATGCGGATAGGACCGGCACCGAGAACTATGATCTTCTTCTTATCTGTTAGAACAGAATCGTTTTCACCTGTATAAGAGGAATAGAAATATGGAATATAAGCGTTTGTATGGCAGGTATCAACCATGCGGAATACCGGGAAGAGATTATGTTCTTTTCTGAAATTATAAACCTCGATCTCTGTACATTTCCACATTCTTGCAACATATTTATCCGAGAAGCCCATCTTCTTTGCAGCTGTGAGAATGGCAAGATCAAAGGTATTTACCTTAAGAGTTTCCTCCATATCAATTATGCGCTTGATCGCCTCAAGGAAGAAGGGAGTGATCTTTGTTATCTCGTGTATCTCCTCAACTGTTGCACCGCGGTAAATAAGCTCTGCAATGGCAAAGATGTTATCATCTCTGAATTCGTGGATATACTCGCGTATCTCATCATCGCTCATATTATCAAACTTGTGGTGATAGATATGATTTACGCCGACCTCAAGAGAGCGTATGCCCTTAAGGAGACATTCCTCCAGAGTTGAACCTATGCCCATAACCTCACCGGTGGCTTTCATCTGTGTACCAAGAGTGTTTGAAGCAGTGGTAAACTTATCAAATGGGAAACGGGGGAGCTTTGCAATAACATAATCAAGACGAGGCTCAAAAGCCGCAGTTGTATTTGCGATCTTAATGTCCTCAAGTGCCATTCCAACAGCAATTTTTGCAGTTACTCTTGCAATCGGATAGCCGGAAGCCTTTGAAGCCAGCGCACTGGAACGAGAAACACGAGGATTGACCTCTATAAGATAATATTCGCTTGTATGAGGATTAAGAGCAAACTGAACATTGCAGCCACCCTCGATCTTCAGCTCTCTGATGATTTTTATAGCAGAATCATTGAGCATCTTTTCATCCTCTTTTGAGAGTGTCATGATCGGAGCAACAACAAGAGAATCGCCTGTGTGAACACCAACCGGATCTATATTCTCCATTCCGCAAATTGTGATAGCGTGGTCGTTTGAGTCACGCATAACCTCAAATTCGATCTCTTTATAGCCCTTAACGCTCTTTTCAATAAGCACCTGATGTACAGGGGACAGCTTAAAGGCGTTTGTACCGATCTCAATAAGCTCCTCCTCACTGTAGGCAAATCCGCCGCCGGTTCCGCCAAGGGTAAATGCAGGACGGAGAACAACAGGATATCCTATTCTCTTTGCCGCTTCCTTTGCTTCTTCAAGGTTATAGGTTATTTCAGAAGGAATAACAGGCTCGCCGGTAGGCTGGCAAAGTTCCTTAAACAGGTCTCTGTCCTCAGCTCTTTCAATGCTCTCACTGCTTGTTCCGAGAAGCTCTGTGTGACATTCGCGAAGAATTCCCTTCTTTTCAAGCTGCATTGCAAGATTCAGTCCTGTTTGTCCTCCAATACCGGGAACTATAGCATCCGGACGCTCATAGCGCAAAATTTTTGCAATATATTCAAGAGTCAGAGGCTCCATGTACACCTTGTCAGCAATGGTAGTATCAGTCATAATGGTTGCCGGGTTAGAGTTTACAAGAACAACCTCGTACCCCTCTTCTTTAAGTGCAAGACAAGCCTGGGTTCCTGCATAGTCAAATTCGGCTGCCTGACCGATAACTATAGGGCCTGAGCCGATAATAAGAATTTTCTTTAGATCTGTTCTTTTTGCCATTTTTGAAGCCTCCGATATATTAAACATTTTTATAAACAATTTTGCCGCCGCAAACCGTTAGCAGATTTTCTCCAAACAGCTCTCTGCCCTCAAAAGGAGTGGCCTTGCCCATAGAAAGAAAATCTTTTGGGTCAACGGTGAATTTTTTATTCAGATTCCAAATAGAAAAATCATTTCCAAGCGGAATATCAAAGCGTTTTCTTGCATTGAGAGCCAAAAGCTCGACAGCTTTTTGAAGGGAGATTATCCCCTCTCTCACAAGATAAGTATAAACAACGGGAAATGCCGTTTCGATTCCAACTATTCCAAAGGCGCTTCCACTGAGTCCCCTCGATTTTTCCTCTGCAGAATGTGGGGCATGGTCTGTGGCTATCATATCAATTGTTCCATCGATAATCCCCTCCACAAGTGCTTCTCTATCAGCCTTTCCACGAAGAGGAGGATTCATTTTAAAGCGTCCTTCCTCATGAAGATCGCCATCGTCCATCACAAGGTAATGGGGGGCAGTTTCACAGGTGATATTAACTCCCTCTGCCTTTGCTTGTCTTATCGCCTCCACGCTTTCCTTTGCTGAAATATGGCAAACATGGTATGCACAGCCGGTTTCCTTTACCAGCTTAATATCTCGCTCTATCTGAGCATATTCACTTTCAGAGCAGATTCCTCTGTGACCGTGAAGCCTTGCATATTCCCCGTCGTGAATATATCCTCCCCGGAGAAGCTCGTTAACCTCACAGTGAGCAACTATCATTTTTCCGATGGCCTTGGCTCTTTTCATTGCCTCTCGCATCATCTCTTCGCTCTGAACACCTCTGCCATCATCCGAAAAAGCAAAAGCATATCTGCCCATCTCTTCCATTTCTGAAAGCTCCTCGCCCCTCTGACCGACCGTTATCGCCGCATAAGGGTAGACATTTATAACTGCATCTCTTTCGATAATATCAAGCTGCTCTTTTATATGCTCTCTGCTATCAGGCACCGGATTTAGATTTGGCATTGTGCAAACCGCAGTGTATCCGCCTCTTGCCGCCGCCATACTGCCGCTTTTTATTGTTTCTTTATAAGAAAAACCCGGCTCACGAAAATGCACATGCACATCGCAAAAACCGGGAAAAACAATATTACTTTCATCGTCAAAAAAACGGATAAGATCATCATCCATAGAAAAAGCACCGTGGGAAGCGGACAATTTGCCACTCTGCATAAAAGCTGTGTTTGCCATTTGCATTTCTGTGATCTTTGCCATAATTGCTCTCCTTACTTTTGATTTTGAAAAAAAGCCCTGTCATAGGCGACAAGACTTTACCACAGGGCATAGTACGCCCATTGCATCATTTTATGGTAAATTTAATATCCCGTCGATCATCTGCATCAAACCGAATCTTAAATTTTATTCTTATAACATTATACCACTGCCATATTATTTTGTCAATAGAAAAAGGCAGATTAATGCCCACAAAAAGTTGATTTTTTAGAGTGTTTTTTTGTACAAATAAACCATCATTGACAACGGTTTCAATTATATGTATAATACATATGAATACTTTTGATATGGAGAAATAGTATGGGTAAATATTTGTTACTTGTAATAACAGCTTTGTCCCTTATATTATTTGGTTGCGGAGAAATCGAGCATGATAATGGCAAAGATTTTTCAGAGGATACAGCAATGCTGATCGATAGCATAGGAGAAAGCCAACCGTCACCTGGCACCTCAGATCAGCTGACAGAAGAAATAATCCCCGAGTCTTCTCAAACGGACAGTATTGACATTTTCCCCAAAAGCGATACACAAGCTCCAAGCGAAAGCACCTCCGAAATCATTGACGAAACAAAATCTCCGGAAACCGACACCGAAAAAATAACCGAAACGACTTTTCACAAAATCGAAACCGAAGAGCCACAGGAAACTCAGCCGATAGATGATCCCGAAGAGGATGACGATTATCTTGATATTCCCAACAGGGGCGGTTCTTCATCAAAGGAGATTCAAATTTCCGCAAAAGGCTCCGAAACCGTACTTAGCATCAGCTTTCCCATAGGATGGGAGCTGATCAAAGGAAAAGATGGGGGCATCCAAATACTTTTCGGCGAAGAAATCGGCAGTTTGTTGGCAGGGGAGACGCCCCCAAGCGACGATTGGAAGACAGTAGCAACAGAAACTTCTGAAATCAACAATCTCATCATAACCGAAAGAATAGAAAAATTCGGCACCAAAGAAACCCTCAATTTCAGATATCGATATACATACAATTATGATGACAAAGGCGAGCCAAGATCTTTGACATTGATACTCAACTATAAAGCGTTATACAGCAGCAACAGAGAAAAGCTGTTGAAAAATGTAGAAGTGAGCACCCTGACAAGTGATCCTGCCCTTGGCGAGCTAAGCCATTTGCAGAATAAACCTATTTTAATTCTCGGAAACAGTTTTATTCGCACATCTTCCATTGGCAAAATATTGTACGAAATGGTGAAAAGCAATGGAAAAAGCAATTTTGTCAATGCTATTTCCACAGGCTATGCAAAAATCGGAACCTATCTTGAAAACTTTGACATTATAAATCAAATAAAAAACGGAGAATACGGTGGAGTTTTCATTTGCGGTCTTTATTCAAATGATGAAATAGCAAACCTTGGAAAACTAAAAGAAATATGCGATTCTTCGGGCACTTGTCTGGTTATTTTCCCTGCCCACAACGAAAACAGATCAGTAATAAATTCAGCAAGTAATCATTTTGCCGATCTGACCTTGCTTGATTGGAAGTCCGAGATCGATATGCAAATCGAAAGCGGCGTGAACAAATGGGATCTATGCAAAAATGATTCTCACAATCATAGCACGCCCCTCGCCGGCTACATCGGTGCCCATATGATATATCGTGCTATTTACGGAAGCGTTCCTAAGGAAGATATAAAAGATTCTATAGAGCAATCATATGTTTATTCAAAGCTGGGAGACTATATATACAGCGGCTATCTGCAAAAAAAAGATCCTAAAAACATCATGTATATTGATTAAATGTTTAATATTGAGTAACCGATTTTCAAATTTTGATTTATCGGGGAGTTGGTGGTGACAAAGTTTTAAAGTTTTGGTCGACCTTTTTCAAAAGGTCGCGCAGGTCAAGCGTGCGTGCGCTTGCCGCCTCCGCAGAGGCGGAATCTCTTTGCGGCATTTCTTTTGCCAAGCTTTTCTTTGGGCCTTTGGTGTCAAAGAAAAGCGGATAAACGATTATGATTAATAATCCCTTCTTCTTTTTTGCTCAACTCATGCGCTTGTCCGCTTTTTCTTTGGCGAAACAGGCGCAAAGAAAAATCACGATGCGTGAAGTTTATTGGTTTGGTGAATTTCTCATTGCATCGTTTGACATATTTTCACAGAAAATATGTCCGTTCATTTATCAAAATCCTTCGGCAAAA
>JAZUQN010000133.1:0-19211 GCA_045605745.1 Eubacteriales bacterium | reverse complement strand
TAAGGTTTTTATTTGTGAAAGCGATAATAAAGAAAGAAAAACAAAATATGACTTAATATGCGTAGAAAAAATATTGGAAAACGGTGAAAAAATACTTATAAACATTGATTCTTCAGCCCCCAACTCTGTAGCATACGAATGGCTACCTCTTTCCGGTCTTTTTTCGGAAAATTCCATAATAAAAAGAGAGGTAACATACGGTAATTCAAGGTTTGATATTCATGTTGAAGATTGTGACAGAAAGTCATTTATCGAGGTTAAAGGAGTAACTCTTGAAGAAAATGGAACAGCTATGTTTCCGGATGCCCCAACCAAAAGAGGAATAAAGCATTTAAATGAGCTTGTATCTTGTAAAAAAGACGGTTTTGAAGCGTATATTTTATTTGTTATACAAATGAAGGGGCCTCATCTTTTTACTCCAAATGATAAAACGCATAAAGCTTTTGGAGATGCTCTTAGAAACGCGGCGAATTCAGGCGTTAAAATCCTTGCATATGATTCAAAAATAACCGCCGACACAATAACTATTGATAAGAAAGTAAAAATAAAACTGTAAGCAGATACTTTCATCTGTCTACAGTTTTATTTTTATCATTATCGAAAATTAAAGCAGCCTAGAAATAAGCTCTTTGTTAGATTTTGGTGAAAAATATGCGGGTGGGATATCAAAAATTGTATAGGCTCCGGTCTTGCCTTCTTGGTTCAAACGGTAAACCGCCCTTGCACAGCACACAAGAACGCTTGCGGTAAACTCCGGATTTGATCCAAGCTTCAAAGAATATTCTATCATATGCTTTGTCTCTCCATGCTCGCCCGTAACACCGCTTCTCATAACGAATCCACCGTGTGGGATTCCACCATGATCCCGTTTCAGCTCCTCGGCTGAAATAAAATGAACAGTTGTGTCATAGTCGGCAAAATAATTCGGCATTGTTTTTATCTCATTTTCGATTCGCTCTCTGTCAGCTCCGTCAGCTACAACAACAAAGCATTCACGGATATGCTTTTCTCTTGTTCCAAGCTCCGGGGCTTCCCCGTTTCTAACCATCTGGAGAGATTTTTCCACAGGAATGGTATATTGCTTTGCATCAAGCACGCCTTCTATCCTTCTTATGGCATCAGAGTGGCCCTGGCTAACACCTTTTCCCCAAAAGGTATAGTCCTTTCCGTTTGGCAGAATACAATTGCCAATCAGTCTCTGAAGGCTAAACATTCCCGGGTCCCATCCGGCAGAAATAAACGCCGCCTTGCCGCCGTGTTTTGCGCTGTGATCGCAGTTTTCAAAATGCTGTGGGATCTTTGCGTGGGTGTCGAAGCTATCGACTATGTTAAAATATTCAGCATAGCGAGGGCTTTGCTCCGGAAGATCCTTGGCGCTTCCTCCGCAAAGAATCATAACATCTATATCATCCTTCATTTCTTCTGCTTTATCTATGCTGTAAACAGGAACAGAGGGTGTTAAGGTTTTAAGCGTTTCGGGAGCTCTTCTTGTAAAAAACGCAACAAGCTCCATATCCGGGTTCGCTCTGAGGGCAAGTTCAACACCTCTTCCTAAATTTCCATATCCAAGTATTGCAATTCTAATAGGCTTATTCACAAATATTCACCTCTTGTATAATTTTCGAATAATTATACCACACGGAAATTAAAATTTCAATAGCTTTGAAAACAAAATTGAAAAAAATTTAGAAACCTAAATATCTTACTGTTTCCTTATGCAAAATAGTTGCCGGAAGTATTGCGTTTCTGCCATACCTTTCTCTTATTTTTCTCGCACAATTTTCTGCTTTCTCTGCTCTCTGAAATTCACGAAGGTCATCAAACAGCCCCATCTGAATCGGAGAGTCTGACGGTATTAGATTAATGGCTGTAACAGTTACAGATCTTAGTGGATTTTCCCATCCGTAAGCCTCTGAAAAAAGCGAGAAAGCGGCTTTTGCAATATTAAGTGAACTATCAGTAGGCGTAGGAAGTCTGCACCGCCAGCTTTTATGAGTAAGCTTTGAATCTCTTATAGCAACGGAAATTCCGGCAGCTTTCTGATTATTTAAATACAAGCTGTTTCCAATATCCTGTGCAAGATAAAGCATTGTTGACCAAACCATATCGTCATTTGTCATATCCCTTGGGGTTGTGGTGCCGTGTCCAAAAGATTTGGCAGGAATATACTGCTCTGTTTTAAGAACGGGAGAATCATCCTCTCCGTTTGCATATTTCCAAAGTTGAACACCGTTTTTGCCCATGCGACCTTCAAAAAACTCCACAGGCATAGATGCAATTTTGCCTATAGTATCAATTCTGTATCTGTCGAGAAAATTCTTGGTCTCTCTTCCAACTCCAAGAAGTGTTGAAGCCGGAAGATCCCAAATCTGTTTTTTGAATGATGAGCGTGTTATAGCAGTAACAGCATCAGGCTTCTTTAAATCGCTGCCAAGCTTCGCGAAAACCTTATTGAATGAAACCCCCACAGATATCGTAAGACCGGTCTCTTTCTTAATTCGTTCTCTTATTTCATTGGCAATTATAAGTCCTTCCCTTTCCGTGATTTTTTTGCCGCTTATATCAAGCCAACATTCATCAAGACCAAAGCTTTCAACCCTATCGGTATATTCCGTATAAATCCCCTTTACTATTTTAGAATATTTCATATATATGTTAAAATTGGGATGGACAATCACAAGAGAGGGACATTTTAATTTTGCCTGCCAAACCGGTTCTGCCGTTGAAACTCCAAAGGCCTTTGCATGGTAGTTTTTCGCAAGCACTATCCCATGCCTATCCTCAACGCTTCCGCAAACAGCAAGCGGTTTATCGGCAAATTCCGGGTGCATTATACATTCACAAGAGGCATAAAAATTATTAAGATCGCAGTGAAGTATCATTCTTTCCATTTTTGGCCCTCCTAAAATTATTTCCCGATTTCTATTGACAGAAATTTGCTTCTGTGATACAATGCTAATCGGAAGTTATTTGCAATATTATTATACAAGTAATTCGGAAGTTTGTCAATAGATAATCGGAAGTTTATGGAGGTTTTTTATGACATTTGGTGAAAAAATTAGACAAGCGCGCATTTCTATGAATCTTTCTCAAACAGAGCTGTCTGAAAAAACGGGAATTTCAGAACGCTCCATTTACACATATGAACAAATGGGCATTATGCCAAGAATGGGAAATGTCAAAAAGATAGCCGATGCCCTTTGCGTTTCTGTCGGATATCTGATGGATGAAAAAGAAATCGATAAAACCAAGGACATAGACAAGGATATATTTTTTGCAAATGTAAAAAATGAATACGGTGTAAAAGGCGCAAAGGAAGCAAGCGAGGTTTTAAATCGAGCCTCGGCTCTTTTTGCGGGCGGCGAGCTTGACGAAGACGCAAAGGATATTTTCTTCAGATCTCTTATGGAAGTTTACCTTGATTCAAAATCCGAGGCTCGCACAAAGTTTGCTCCAAGGCAGAGAAAAAGCAGAAAGAAGAATAATAATGGCAAGCACTGATAGAGTTATAAAGGAGGTTGCAAATCTTGTTCGTAAAACAAGCTCAAGAGATCCTTTTGAAATATGCCGCCAAAAGAAAATAAATGTCAGATATCATTTTCTTGGTGATATAAAGGCTTATTATTTTTCTGTATCAAGAATTAGAAATATAGTTATAAATGAAAGCTCAAACGACGTGGCGAAAAAAATACTATGTGCCCATGAGCTTGGGCACGTTGTTCTGCACGAAGATATAGCTTCAAAACACGGATTTCACGAATCAACCCTCTTTGATGCAACAACACACACAGAATATGAAGCAAATCTTTTTGCAGCAGAGCTACTAATAAGCGATGAAGAAATTTTAGAGCATTTTGAAGGTGACAGTTTTTTTGAAATTGCAAAAAAACTGTCAGTTTCGCCGGAGCTTATAGATTTCAAATGCAAAATTATGCGGCAAAAGGGCTTTGATATAAATGTTCCTTCCCTTTCAAGATCTGATTTTTTGAAAAACAAAAAAATATAAAAGCTGACTGTCAAAGTCAGCTTTTTTAAGATTTAAGCCTGTAATAATATATATTACCTCGTTTTTCATAAGTTAGTATCTGCTCATCGGCAAGCTTTTTCATAATCGATAGGGCACCGTCTCTGCCAATGCCAAGCAGTGAGGCAATATCGCTGCTGGAAGCCTCGATATTATCGGTTATATAGCTTATAACCGCTTCTCTTCTATTAGGTGTCTCTCTATCAAAGCTATCTATGCCACCAAGAGATTTTCCAAATATCAGCGTAAGCATAACTCTATCGGGAGAAAAGCTCTCGGAAAGTAACGGCGCACACCATTTTTTTCTCAGCCACACCTCATAAATTCCCTTGACACCACCGGAGCCGATTCCAAGCAGATAAAGGATCTTTGCAATAAGAGCGTTTCTTCTGTCGGAAGCTGCACCGGAAAGAATAGTTGTTGGAGAAATTCTAAGCGAACCGGGATTGGTCAAAGCAACAGAAAAAGGAGATATTTCAGCGCACAATCCGGCTTTACCGTGATAATCTGCGTGAATAATAGAGTTTGCCAAGGCCTCTTTGATAGCGGCGCAAACAGCGGTTTCCTCTTTTCTGTTCATTCCAATGAGACAAACACTCCTTGTGATACGCCTTTCTGCTTCAAGATAAAATTCAAAAAGATTTTCAAAATCCGAGCTATAGATAATATCTCCGCTATCGTTTTTTTCTATTAACATTGCACTGAAATTTGGATAAAATTTTAATATATCATGTTTTTTACCAAACATCAAAAGCCCCGCTGCATTTGGATGGTATTTCCCCGCGTCGTCCTCTCTTTTCACAGCACCAATTTGAGCAAGCAGTTCCTCTATTATACCATATTCAAAGCCTGAAGGTCTTGTTGATCTTAAATGCTCGACATATTTTCCTATAGTGTCATCCTTAAGAGAATCTATATTAATACCCGAAAGCATAATCATATCGGAAGAAACTGTTTCAGCATCTCTTATCATACTGTTTATCTCTTCCTTTGTACATCGATAGTCTCCTTCTCCCCCTCGACGATATGTTCCTCCATAAATATTTCCATCGATATAAATGGGTTTGTCAAATCGATGTGCTCTCGGAACATTTATTGCGACAAAACGCTTACCTCCATAATGCTCTATTGTTATATCACCATCGGATAATATATTTGAGCTGGCTATCTTTCTATCACTTAACATAGATTTAAACTTTTCTATCATCCCCTCGGGATTCGGAAGATCAACAACATGAAAGGTCTTATCTTTATATTCTTCAACGCCGAGAAGAATAACACCACCAAGAGTATTGGCAAAGGCAGAATAGGTTTCCCAAATGCTACCGGGAAGTCCTCCAAGAGCTTTTTTGGCCTCTATGCGATTATTTTCTCGATATTTTTCTACATTTTTCAGATCGATCATAGAAACACACCTCTTTTCTACTATAAGTATAGCAGAATAATCTCCAATATTCAACAAAAAATCAAAAATATTATTGACACTTATTTTTTGGGGAGATATAATAATTAATAATTACTGTGGAGGTTAAATAGATATGAAGCATTTACAAAATCTACATATGCACAGCCAATACTGTGACGGAAAAAACAGCCTTCGTGAAATAGCAGAATGGGCTTATAATAACGGCTTTGAATCTATCGGACTTTCCGGACATTCATATATGTATTGGAACGGAAAAGGAATGACTACCGGGCAATGCATAGACTATAAGAACGAATTACTTAAATTAAAAGAAGAATATGCCGGCAAATTAGGTATTTACACCGGCATCGAGCTTGAAATGCATTCTGAAATCGATCTTACGGGTTATGACTATGTTATTGGCTCAACTCATTATTTCAAAAACGATAACGGTTTTATAGGATTTGATGTAACCAAGGATGCTCTGAAAAAGGTTGTGGATGAATATTTTGGCGGAAACGGTATGTCATTTGCAAAAGCATATTACAGGCAGATAGCTGATCTGCCCAATGTTGCAAAAATTGATATTATAGGTCACTTTGATATCTGCACAAAGCATCAGGAAAACATTTTACTTTTTGACACAGAATCAAAAGAGTATAAGAACGCAGTTATCGAAGCCCTTGAGGCGCTTGCAGGAAAAATTCCGTTTATAGAGATCAACACAGGCAGTATTGCAAGGGGATACAAAAGCATTCCTTATCCTGAACTTTTTATAATAAAAGAGATGAAGCGATTGGGGTTTGGAGCTGTTATTTCATCAGACTGTCACGATATGACAAAGATGTGTTGCGGATTTGAACTCGCCTCTGAGCTTCTTTGCGCTGCAGGATATAAAGAAAAGTACATTTTAACCGATAAAGGCTTTTGCGCTTTTAAACTTTAAGGAGGTAAAATGATTCTTAATTTCGTTATTGTAGCTTTTTCCATGCTCGGAGCATTCGACCGTATACTGGGAAATAAGCTTGGGCTTGGCAAAGAGTTTGAAAGAGGGCTTATGTTTTTTGGCAATATCGCTCTTTGCATGATAGGAATGCTCGTTATTGCTCCATATATTGTTCAGCTTATAAAGCCGTCTGTAGAATTTTTTGAAGAGCTATTTAATATCGACCCCTCAATAATACCTGCATCACTTTTCGCCAATGACATGGGAGGTGCTTCGCTTGCTGTGGAGATTGCCTCTGATGAAGAAATCGGATTATATAATGCTATGGTAGTTTCTTCAATGCTTGGCTGCACTATATCCTTCACTATTCCAACGGCTCTTTGCATTGTTAAAAACGATAACCAAAAGCCGCTTCTCATCGGTCTCCTTTGCGGAATAATCACAATTCCCTTGGGTTGTTTCTTCGGCGGACTTATATACGGTTTGCCATTAAAAAATCTTATGGTAAATCTGCTTCCCGTTATCATTTTTTCTTTGATCATTGCTATCTCTCTCTTTCTGTTTCCAAACGGTTGTGTTAAGGTCTTTAAAATATTCGGTACACTTATAAAAATAATTATAACGCTTGGACTTGCCATTGGAATTTTTACTTATCTTACAAATATTGAGCTGATAAGAGGCCTTGATAGCTTTGAAAATGCCGCCTTAATTTGTGTTAAGGCTGCGGTTGTTATGACAGGCACCTTTCCTTTGATTTTCGTTATTTCAAAGCTTTTTTCGTCCCCACTCAGATGGTTCGGAAACAAATTGGGTATAAGCGGCATGTCGGTTATGGCCCTAATATCTTCGCTTGCCACAAGCTATCCGACCTTTGAAATGATGAACACAATGGAGAAGAAAGGTATAGTTGTTAATGCGGCGTTTTCTGTTTCCGGTGCTTTTATATTGGCTGCTCATCTCGCTTTCACGATGTCATTTGCTCCGGAGCTTTTGCCTGCAGTTATGATTGGAAAAATAGTTGCCGGAATTCTTGCTATCTTACTTTCACTATTTGTTTATAAAAAGCTTAAGCTTGATAAATAACAAAAGGGAATCTGCTTTAAAGCAGATTCCCTTTTGTTATATGTTTCTATACAATTAATAACAATTTATCTATCCTATAAATTTCCGTTACAAAAAACAAATTCAAGTCAAAAAATTGCCATTCATATTTTTTAATTCATGACACACAATAATCACAGAGGCGACGAAAGCCGTCTCGATTAAAATAGAAAAATGATTAAATTGAGCGGCTTTAGTCGCTCGAAAGGAGATCAAAATGGCTAGTGGTAAGACACTTGTTCCTGAAGCTAAGGAAGCTATGGAAAGATTCAAGATGGAGGCTGCAAGCGAGGTTGGAGTTAACCTTTCTCAGGGCTATAACGGCGACCTCACTTCCCGTCAGGCAGGCTCTATTGGCGGTCAGATGGTTAAGAAGATGATCGAGTCTTATGAGAACTCTATCAAAACAAAGTAAGAAAAAAGAAGAGGCTAAAAGATTTTTTCATGATACGATAAGAGATTTGACAGCGTGCATCTCGCGAAATATTGTGGGGAGCTAAACGCGTCCTAACTCTTTATAGTATTAGAATTTTTGACAGCATTTTCTCAAGGGAAAATCTATCAAAAACCGGGGCATCCTCTATTTGAGGATGCCCTCTCGGTTTTATATTGAATTAAAACTAATAAGTTCTTCCGTATTCTCCTCTGAATACTCAATCTCTGACGAATACATCCTCACGATATCAATTATTTGTCCTTTTGAAATATTGCCCTTCAGATGCTTATGGTATGACCATAGACTACCAATGAGATAGCAGCTCATAAGAATAAACCTTATTCTATTGGCATATTCATTCCGATCAATGTCTGCTGTTATATGTCTGAAAACAAAATAGGCAGATAGCTGTTCAAAAATAAGATCAAATTCAGCATCATTGAAAATTTCACCATTAAATTTATATAGCTTTAAAATCTCAAGTTCTTCTGTCCAAGTAGTGTCAAGTCTTTCAAGAGACAAATATTTTTCGCAAAGAACAGGTAGAGAAAAACTAAAACCAAGATGAAATTTTTTTGCCAACTCTAAAAAGCGTTGCGATGTTTTCAGTTGTCTGTTTTGCAATATATCAAAAATTTCCGATCTTATCCGAAAAAACTCTTTTTCTTTTATTGTAATATGTGTATTTAGCGGCAATTGGATTTTAAATTTTTCTTCTTCAAAAATTATGATTCTCGCAGCTTCTTCACAGCAAAGCCCCAGTCCTGTTTCAAAAAAATCACGGTAATAATTGCGAAATCTGGGATGCAACGTGCATATATCACAAAGTGCTGCCTCACCATATTCTGTTATAATATCACATAAGCCTTGTTCGTTCAAAAAAGGACAGCGATCACCGTCTTGCAAAATAAAATGAGGTACTTCTCCCTCGATATTTGCTCTGATCTTTTTTCCCATCTTACCCTCAAGAGAATTATATAGCTCAAGAGTTTCATCGTCTATATCGATCTCCCAACCGATACAACAATTATGTTCACATTTGTCGGCAATACATTTAAATTTATTATAATAGCTTGGGAATACTTCTTTCATATCTTCGCCTCTACATCTGTATCAGCATATTATCTTTTGCCAAGCAAAAGGAAGAAGCTCTTTAGCTTTAACCTTTATCAGGTTTCCGTTTTCATCATTGACGATAACCTTTATATCAGGGCAATAATTAAAGAGCATTTGTCTGCAATTTCCACAGGGAGAAACAACAAAGTTTAGGCTTTTGTCATGAACGGCAACAATTGTTTCAAAATCGCGCTCTCCGGCTGAAATTGCACTTCCGATAGTTACATATTCCGCACAAGAACCGTGAACACCATCACAATTCACGCCCCTGTATACATTACCGTTTGCACACAAAAGAGCGCATCCAACAGTGTGATTATATGTACCGTCATCGAAATTTTCTCTTAATATCTCGAGACCGATGCTAATCAGTTCAAAGTCCTTCTCGTTAAGCTTATATCTTTTCATTATATGCTCCAATATTTTAGTTAACTATGGACAAAATCTTTTTTGCCGTATATTCGTCTGTTATCAAGGTGTCGATCACTCCTGTTTTAAGTGCGCCGATAATAGCATCCGATTTGTCATCTCCGCAAGCAATAGCAATAGTTTCCTTTGCGTTTTTTAGATTTTCAACCGAAGCACAAAGTGTATTTTCATAAAGCTCAACAAAATTGCCATCCTTGTTAAAAAAGTGGGTGGAGATATCTCCAATGGCAGAAAAACACTTTTCGCTGTAACCAAATACTTTTCCAAATGTTCCAATAATATCACTGTTTCCGATGCCGATTATAGCAATATCGATGTTTTGCCAAAGCTCGCTCAGCCTACGGTAATAAGATGTGTTGCGGAAAAGCTGACGATCTTCTGCACTATCAGGTCTATAAGGAAACCACGCATATTTTATCTCTGCATTGATTTTATCGGCAAAGCTTCTAGCCAGCTCGTTTGAAAGAAAATATGATTCTTCCTGATCTGTTGCGCCAAAAAGCGGAAAAACAACATTCCCTGCTGTATTCATCTTTTCAAATTCATCAATAAAAAGCTTTATTGTGCGTCCCCATGAAATTGCAATTTTTCGATTTCCGCTTTCCGCAAGCGATTTAACATATTTGCAGGCATTTTTAACTGCAAAAAGCGTGCAAAGATATTCGTCTGAGTTGCTTACACCCGAGACAATGACATTTTTCATATTAAATTTGTTTTTTATGTCAGCCTCAAGCTGTTCACAAGTGACCTCGGGATTATAAATCTTGATTTCAACTATCTTTTCTTTAATTGCATCATTCAACAATTTGGATACCGTTTGACGAGAGAGATTCATAATTTTTGCTATTTCGCTTTGGGTATATTTTTTTTCATAATACAATATAGCAGCTTCTTGCATTTGTTTTTTTTGAGAATCCATAAAAAATCCCCTTTTAATTTTATTTAGATAATTATACCATTAATTTTATCTTAAGTCAATATTAACATTTGTTGTTGACAAATGTTAATATGTGTGTTATAATGGGTTATCTTAACAAAAAGGAGATTGATTTTATGTTAGTTACAATGAAAGAAATGCTTGCAGATGCAAAGAAAAATCATTACGCCATACCTGCATTTGATGTAAGCAACTATGAAATGATGAAGGCAGTTCTTGAAACCTGCGAAGAAGAAGGCTCGCCCGCTCTTCTTATGGGACTTGGTGTTGACCTTGGTGGCAGAAATATAAATCTGATCACATCTATGATTAGATCAGCATCCGATTATTTCTCTGTGCCGGTTTGCTTTCATCTGGACCACGCAACAGATTTTGAATTTATCAAAAGTGCAATTGATGCAGGATTCAGCTCTGTTATGTATGACGGCTCCGTGCTCCCCTTTGAAGAAAACGCAAAGAAGACCGCAGAAGTAGTTAAATATGCCCACTCAAAGAATATAACGGTTGAGGCAGAGCTTGGCCACGTTGGAAATGCAAGCGTTGGAAGCATCAGCGAAACAGGCAGCGACACAGATCCCGGCGAAAGTCTAACCGTTCCTGAAGAGGTGGCAAAATTTGTTGATATAACCGATGTTGATGCTTTAGCTGTTGCAATCGGTACATCACATGGAGTTTATCAAAAGACTCCTGAGCTAAGAATCGACAGACTTGACGAGATAACCGCAGTGTGTGACAAGCCGCTTGTTCTCCACGGTGGAAGCGGAACTCCGGATGAACAGATGCAAAATGCAATTCACCACGGTATAACCAAAATAAACATATATTCTGATGTTCTTTATGCGCTGAATAAAGGTCTTAAAGATACGCTTAACAACATCACAAACCCTTCAACATGGCCCTTTATCGTGTATGAAGATGCCATGAAGATGATGAAAGAGGTTGTGCGCGAAAAGCTGAGAACATTTGGTAGCTCGGGAAGGATTTAAGGTGACGATATGAAAACAAAAGCAGTACGTCTTTACGGCGAAAATGATGTTAGACTTGAAGAATTTGAGCTTCGTCCTATAACCTCCGGGGAGCTGCTGATTAAAATAATTTCAGACAGCGTTTGTATGTCAACCCATAAAACAATTCTTCAGGGAGCAAAGCATCTTAGAGTTCCGGATGATGTATCGGAACATCCGGTTATAGTCGGACATGAGTTTTGTGCAGAGGTAGTTCAGGTCGGTGAGCGTTGGAAAGATAAATTTTCTGTTGGTGATAAAGTTGTTATGCCACCTGTTCTGTCGTATCTTGGCGGCAATAAAACCGTAGGTTATTCTTTTGAAGAAATAGGCGGAGTTTCAACATATTCGATTGTTTATGAACATATTATCGAAAATGACTTTCTCATAAAGCTTAATAGTGACTCCTTTTTCAACGGATCTCTTATTGAGCCTGCCTCTTGTGTTATCAGAGGTTATAAAGCAAGCTTCCACCTTGACGAAGATTTCAATCATATAATCGGTATTAAAGAGGGTGGAAAGGTCGCAATTCTTGCAGGGTGCGGACCAATGGGTCTTGTTGCCATTGATATTGCACTTCATGGCGATATTAAGCCTTCTTTAGTGGTTGTTACCGATATTGATGATGCGAGATTAAATCGTGCCGCATCCATATTCCCTCCGGAATTGGCGGCTAAGGACGGAATTAAGCTTATATTTGCCAACACTGCCTCAAAAGACGAGCTTATTGAATTATCAGGAGGCAAAGGATTTGATGATGTTTTTGTTTATGCACCTGTTCCCTCGGTTGTTGAGCTTGGAGATTCCATTTTAGGCTTCGATGGCTCTCTTAATTTCTTTGCAGGGCCTCTTGACAAAAATTTCAGCGCAAAGTTCAATTTTTATAATGTGCATTATGCTCAGCACCATGTAAGCGGAACAAGCGGTAGCACTCCCGAGGATATGAGAGACATAGTTGATCTCATTGGGGAACACAGGCTTGATCCTTCTGTTATGATAACTCATATAGGCGGAATCGATGCAGCAATAGATACAACTGTTAATCTTCCAAAGATTCCCGGAGGAAAGAAGCTGATATATACTCACATCGAACTTCCCCTAACGGCAATTTCAGATTTTTCCGAGCTTGGAAAAAAAGACAAAAGATTTAATATTCTTGAAAAACTGGTTAAGAATCACAACGGGCTTTGGAACTCTGAAGCAGAAAAATATCTGCTTGAAAATTTTTGATATTGTATAAAAAAAATTCAATAAAAAGATATGCACTCCAAAAGTGTCTGACTTTTGGAGTGCATATCTTTTTAGGAGCAGCATCTTTTATTTAATAAAAAATTCTTTTCCGTCATCAAAAAAATCAAATATTTTAGTCCTCTCGCTACCAAAGCATTCGGGCCAATGTATAACCATTTTTTTATTGTTGGTGCCATCATCGAAAAACATTGCATGTCCGCCATTATTTTCAAACAGTGGAGTTTCAAGATGCCTCCATGGACCTCTTATACTTCCGCTTTCGCTTACAGCAGTAGCAACTATATAGTTCATATCGGGAATGGGAGACCATGTTAACAGCAGGCTTCCACTCTTAAGTCTAATAATATAAGGTCCGTCTGAGCCATATCTTGTTACGGTTTCTCCCAGATATTCATGAACAGCCGGACGGCCGAAGGAGCAAGGGGCATCATCAGAGGAAAATATCAAAAACGGCTCTCCGGCAGGATATTTAAGATCCTTTGTGAGCTTCAAAGCGCAGATTTTTCCCGAATAATATCCCTTTTCCCTATTAAAATTATCAGGCCAATCGGCAGAATAAACAATATAAGGCTCATCATTTTCAACATGAAGAGTTCCATCAATGCAACTGTCTGCCATTGGAGTTCCCGGAGCATTTATAATTGGTTTATAAACACCATCAGGTGTATCACTAACAGCTATTTGTGTCCCTCTCTTACCATGCTTACCCAGAAGGGAGACGAAAAGATAAAATTTCCCGTCATAAACATGAACTTCAGGCGCCCAAGGCTCTCCCACAGCCCAAGAATCACCCTCCAGCTCAAAAATAACCTTAGCATCGTCCCAGTTTTCAAGGTCGGTGCTTTTCATAACTCTAAGTTTGTTGTCATCTATATCAAGCAAAAAGGTAGCATAAAGATAATATACTCCCTCGTGCTGTAAAATATATGGATCTCTAACCCTTATATCAGAAAGCTTCATTATTTTTCCCCCCAGCCTTTAACAAACTCTGCAATTATCTTTGCGCTTCCTTCTATTCCGAGAACAGAAGTATTCAGAGAGAGATGATAATTATCAAACTTTCCCCACTTTCCACCAGTATAGAAATTATAATAGTTCATTCTTCTCTTGTCGGTTTTTGCAATTAATTTTTTCGCTTCATCCTCGTCAATTCCCTCATGACGCTCCATTACTCGCTTTATGCGACAATCTTTATCACCATAAAGGAAAATGCTTATTCTATTCTTATGCTCAGAGAGAACATAGTCAGCGCATCTTCCAACGAAAACACACGGTGATTCCTCGGCAAAAGACTTTATAATATCAGATTGAATAATGAACAGCTTGTCATTTATCGGCACATCAATATTATAACTTGCGTGCGGAACGCCAAAAGAGGAAGAACCCATAGCCAGGGTATAAAGCAAACTGTTAGTTGCCTTCTCATCGATACTATGGATAACATCTGCATGATAACCGCTTTTTTGGGCAGCCAAGGTTACAAGTTCTTTATCAACAATTTTAAATCCAAGAAGCTCGGCAACCTTTTCTCCGATTTCCCTGCCTCCACTTCCATACTGTCTTGCAATAGTTATAGCAATATTATCAGACATATTCATACCCCCGTATTATTATTCACACACAGTATACCATATTTTTTTCAATATGTAAAGTGATATCTTCTATTTTTTTCCTTATCCACATAAATTTTATCATCAGAAGATGTTTAGGAGGAAAAAATGAAAGGTATCAGAAGATTTTTTGCTAATGCTATATTACTTACAGTTTCCGCACTCATAATGCGAAGCATAAGCGTAAGCTTCAGCGCTTATGTTTCGAAAACTGCAGGCGCCGAGGCTATGGGCTTGTTTGGTCTTATTATGAGTGTATTCGGCTTTGCCCTTACGGTTGCAACATCCGGCATAAATCTTGCAGTTACAAGAATGATCTCTGAGGCACTGGGGCAAAACGACGGTGAGCTCGCAAAAAACAGTATGAAAAAATGCATAATGTACTGCCTTGTTTTTTCTTTAGCATCCGGAGGGGTTTTATTTCTTTTTTCTGCAGAAATAGGAAATAACATTTTAAAGGACGAAAGAACTATCCTTTCCCTCAAAATTTTAGCAATTTCCCTCCCCTTTATTTCGCTGACTTCAGCATTTAACGGCTATTTCACTGCAGTCAGAAGAGTGTATAAAAACACAATTTATTCAATTTCAGAGCAACTGATAAAAATTTTTTTTACGGTTAAACTGTTTGAATTATATATTTCACAAGGAATTGAAAAGGCCTGTCTTGCAATGATAATTGCAGATGTGATATCAGAGTTTTCTGCATTTTCCATCTCGGCAATTATGTACTATTTCGATAAAAAAAGGTATATTAGCAGTGGAACTTCGAGCGTCAAAGGGGGAGATATAACAAAAAAGCTTTGCTCCATAGCCCTGCCGGTTGCATTCAGCACATATATACGTTCAGGCCTATTAACAATTGAGCACATCCTAATTCCAAGGGGCCTTATAAAAAACGGTTTAGATCGTTCCTTAGCTCTATCATCATACGGTATACTCCACAGCATGGTAATGCCGGTTGTTCTCTTTCCAACAGCAATTTTATCTTCCTTTTCAGTGTTGCTAATACCTGAGCTTGCGGAGGCAAGAATAAAAAATAAAAAGACGCTTGTGCAAAGCATTGCATCACGCGCCTTTCATTATTCTCTTATATTTTCTATAGGAATTGCCGGGGTGCTCATATGTTTTTCAGGTGAGTTGGGAATGGTAATATACAAAAGTCCGGAGGCCTCGCGCTATATACGCCTGATTGCTCCACTTGTACCTGTAATGTATCTTGACAGCGTGACTGACGCAATGCTTAAGGGATTGGGTAGACAAGTATATTCAATGAATGTTAATATAATTGATGCCTTGCTTTCAATTGTTTGCGTATTATTTCTACTACCCAAATATGGAATTTTAGGATATATTATGACAATTTACATAACAGAACTGATAAATGCTTCACTTAGCATCGTAAAACTTTTAAATGACACAGAGCTGCGACCAAAACTGGCAAAATGGATATTTTTTCCCATCATTTCAATTATCGGAGCTGCAAGTATCAGCCGTTTGATTTTTGATAATATTGAGCTCCCTATAGGCAGAACAACAGAAGTTATAATTTACATTTTAGTAATGCTTACTTTGTATTTTATCTTAGCACAGCTAACCGGTGCACTTAATCGCCGAGATAAAGCTTGGCTAAGGAATGCTCTTTGTTTCAAACGTTGCGAGGAAGTCCACTGCGAAGATCGCCAAGGTGCTCGTGAATATTCAGCTCTTTTGCATAAAGCAGGCCATCGGCATATACGAAAATGTTGAGACTTGTATTTTCACACCATCTGATATCCTTCATTCCATCTGTTCCAACTCCGGCAGCTCTTGCCATAAGGCAACGCAGGGGAGTTGCGTGGGTGCCGATTAGGACGGTTTTTCCATCATGTTTTTTGGCGATTTTATCGATCGCAGAGTTTATCCTGACATAAAGCTCGGCAACTGATTCACCGCCATCACAAACGCAGTTTCCAATATCCTTTCTCCATTTTTCGGCATAAGAAATCGGGTAAAGCTTGAGAAGATCTGCAAATTTATGTCCTTCCCAATCTCCTGCGTAAATCTCTCGAAGCTTCTTATCCTTAGTTATCTCCTTTGAAACCAATTTTGCATACGGCTCAACGGTATGATATGGTCTAAGCAAGTCGCTTGAATATATAACATCTATCGGATATTCCTTTTCATATAAATATTTACCAAGCAGTTCTGCCTGCATAAAACCAAGGTCACTCAGGTCAAGATCTTTATGTCCTATAAATAGTTCTTCTTTATTTGCAAGGCTTTGGGCATGACGAACAACAATTAAAGTAGTCATTTTTTCTCCTCAAGATCAGCTTAATTTTTCGATATATTCACAAGCACGGGTTGCGGCTGTTGCTCCATCAGCAACGGCAGTTGCAAGTTGTCTGACATCCTTTTTTCTGCAATCTCCAGCAACAAAAATTCCCTCCGTAATGCTTGAGCAATCCTCACCGGAATCTGCATATCCTGCCTCATCAAGAGCAATTACAGATGAAAATGGCTGGTTTTCGGGAGATTGACCAACAGCAATAAAAAGTCCATCTATCATCAGTTTTCTGCCGTTATCAAGTTCAACACCTACAAGAGCGTTATCACCAAGAAGCGCTGTGATATTTGCCGGCGTAACAATTTCGACGCTTGGATTAGCCTTTAGCTTATTCACAAGCTCAGCATCTCCTCTAAAGCTATCGCGGCGATGGATAAGATAAACCTTCTCGCATATGTCCGCAAGATAAAGTGCATCCTGTAGCGCAGTATTGCCACCTCCAACAACAGCAGTTGTCTTGTTTTTGAAAAAAGCACCGTCACAAACTGCACAGTATGAAACACCGCTGCCTATAAGCTCGTCCTCTCGCAATAGTCCAAGCTTTTTGTGTTTCGCTCCGCTTGCTATAATCACTACCTTTGTCTCATAAGATTCAAATTCGCACACAACCTTTATAAATCCATCAATTTTTTCAATAGAGGTAACTGTGTCAAATTCTATTTCAGCACCAAGCTCGTTTATTTGTTCAAACAAATTATCAGCAAGCTCCATTCCACTCATCTTTTTAACAAATGGATAATTTTCAACGCACGGAGAAAATGTTATCTGTCCTCCAACCGTTTCTTTCTCGATAATAAGCACGCTTCTGCCTGCTCTTCTTGCATAAAGTGCGGCAGTCATTCCTGCCGGCCCTGCGCCAACTATAATTATATCATACATATCTTCACCTCAAAGAGGAGCAACTGCATCTTTTCGCAGCTGCTCCCCATTTTTTAAATAAATGATTTTATTGCGGGAACGCCTGTCAGCACTTCGATCTTATCGTCCTTGCGAGCAATAAGAGTTGGTGCTTGCTTAATATCATAACGATCAACAAGCTCACGAACATCCTCTGCCAGCACTTTATTATATGCAACTCCTGCTTTTTCAAGCATGGAAATTGCAACCTTACAATTAGGACAGGTTTTGGTTGTGATAAGAAGCGGTATATCAAGACCAAAGGGATCATTAACCTTAGGCTTCTCCGCCTTGCTTGCTGCAATTATTTCAGCTCTGTTTTCTGACATATGAGAATTCATCATATTATAGACCTTGCGCTCTTTATATTCCTGAAGCTTACCATCGTTCCAGTTCTGAACCGGACGATAATATCCTGTTATGCGGCTATATACCTCGGTTTTCTTGCCACATTCGGGACAGGTAAACTTTTCGCCTGCGATATAACCGTGGTCAACACAGATTGAGTACGTAGGAGAGATTGAATAATATGGCAATCTGTAGTTTGCCGCAATTTTGCGAACAAGGTCTGCAGCAGCCTTCCAATCGGGAAGCTTTTCACCAAGGAAAGCATGGAAAACAGTTCCGGAAGTATAGAGAGTTTGAAGCTCATCCTGAATATCAAGGGCTGTAAATACATCCTCGGTGTAACCAACGGGAAGATGAGAACTGTTTGTGTAATATGGAGTTCCGCCCTTTTCATTTGCGGTAACAATATCGGGATATCTATCAAGATCGTGCTTAGCAAGACGGTATGATGTTGACTCAGCGGGAGTTGCTTCGAGATTGTAAAGATCACCATATTCCTCCTGATAATCAGAAAGACGCTCTCTCATATGGTTAAGCACCTCTTTTGTAAACTCCTGAGTTGCTTTTGTTGTAAGATCTGCATGAAGCCACTTAGCGTTAAGACCAACCTCGTTCATACCAACAAGGCCTATTGTTGAAAAATGATTTTCAAATGTTCCGAGATAACGCTTTGTATAAGGATAAAGTCCCTCATTAAGAAGTCTTGTAATAACTGTTCTCTTAATTTTGAGAGAACGGGCAGAAATATCCATCATATGGTCAAGTCTGCGATAGAAATCAGCCTTATCGGTTGCAAGATGTGCAATTCTCGGCATATTAATAGTCACAACACCAACAGAGCCGGTGCTCTCACCGCTTCCGAAGAAACCGCCCGATTTTTTGCGAAGCTCACGCAGGTCAAGTCGGAGTCTGCAGCACATTGAACGAACGTCGTTCGGCTCCATATCGCTATTCACATAGTTTGAGAAATAAGGAGTTCCGTATTTTGAGGTCATTTCAAAGAGGAGCTTATTATTCTCTGTTTCCGACCAATCGAAATCACGAGTGATTGAATAGGTAGGGATTGGATACTGGAAGCCTCTACCGTTTGCATCGCCCTCTATCATAGTTTCGATAAAGGCACGGTTGACCATATCCATCTCTTGCTTACAATCCTTATATTTAAAATCCATTTCCTTGCCGCCGACAATGCAGTTCTGCTCTGCAAGATCTGCAGGAACTGTCCAGTCAAGCGTAATATTGGAGAAAGGAGCCTGAGTACCCCAGCGAGAAGGGGTATTCACGCCGTAAATAAAGGACTCAATGCACTTTTTAACCTGGTCATACGAAAGATTATCAATCTTAACAAACGGCGCAAGATATGTATCAAAAGAGGAGAAAG
>JAZUQN010000132.1:0-6764 GCA_045605745.1 Eubacteriales bacterium | reverse complement strand
TGCAGATATTTTTTTAAAATTCTCTTGACAAATCTATAAATGTGTGGTAAAATATCATACTGTTGGATATAGATATTCATAAAATAATGCGCTATTAGCTCAGTGGATAGAGTGCCCGGCTACGAACCGGTAGGTCGCAGGTTCGAATCCTGCATGGCGCGCCACGAAAAACGACCTATTTGTCGAAAGACAAATAGGGCGTTTTTTAAGTTTAATAATTTCCGGGAAATTACGAAATATATAAAGCTGCAGTACCGTAATCTGCGGACACAGCGACGAAGGATGACATGATAGAACAATTATAAGCACGCTCCCCTGTCGCAAAATGACTAATGAGGCGGAGAAAAAACACATATTTAATGAAAAATCAACCGCATGGATGAACAAACGCCCGATGGCTATCATCCTTAGGAACATAAGGTCCAAGCCTCCCCTCAAATTAAGCAAAACATTTTGAGAACTTACACACAAATTGGAACAAATCACTTCACTTATACATCCCTAATCACAGCTTTAAAAGCAAAGAAAAAGGGCAAGTCCCGAAGGACTTGCCCCTAAATTGTTTAGTTTAGGAAATTTATTTAACTAAATTAGTTAAATGCGTAACCCTCAACTGCACCGGTCTTAGCGTCACGAGTGTAGAATATTACTGCACCCTTTGCAATCTTAGAAGCATCTCCAACTGCTACGTTCTTACCGGAACCGTAAACAGTGATGAGCTTAAGGGACTTAACAGTTACGAGCTCGTCCTTTGCCCATGTATCATTCTCTGCATCATAGATGTTGAGAGTGAGGTGAGCGAGGCTACCGTTGTTATCCTTATCCTGTCCACCATATACAGCCATTGTCATAGCCTCAAGGTTGAAGAGACTAGCAGCCTTATCAGTGTTAGCAGTGTCCTTAAGATCTGCAACTGTGAATACGCTTACGCCAGTTACAGAGCTTCTTGCGATGATTGCACCGTAGTTAGTTGTAACCTTACCTGTGCCATCCTCATACCATACGGAGTCAGCGCCGTTGTTAAGGAATACCTTAGCTTCTTCGCCGGAGAATGTTACAGTCTCTTCATACTTGTTGTCTACGAGGTTGTAGAGGTTGGAGTATACATAAAGCATTACGCCATTGTCATTGTAGATCTTAGTGTTAGCAGTCTTTTCTGTTACCATGTAGATCTCTTCTGCCATGAACTTAGTTGTTGTTGTAGGAACATACTCATTGAGTGCCCATGTATCAACATGTCTGCGGTAGAATACATCACAAGCTGCAGTATCTGTGAATGCAACATCACACTTGTCAGTGTTAGCATAAACGATAGCTACATCCTGAACCTTTTCACTCCAAGTGATAGGACCTACGCAGATATCCTCGATGCAACGATCAAGATCGAAGAGCATGATGTTGTCGGAGGTAGCCTTGTAAACCTTAGTTGTTGTGTCAAGGTTAAGAGTTTCGTTAGCTGCAGGAACACCTGTGTAAGTGTAGATACCATCCTTAGTTACGAATGTCCAGATTGTATCGTTATCAACTGCAATAGCCTTGCCCTTATCAACGAAAGCAGTGTTGGAAACACCGAGTTCGAACTTAACATTTACATCAAGAGCAGCAGTACCGAGAGAAGCCTTTGTGAGGATGCTGAGCTGGTAAGAACCATCAGCATTGTTGCCGAGAACGCTGTAAACATTGGACTTAACAACATTAGTTGTCGCAGGATTCCATGTTTCACCGTCATCAGTGTTAGCAACGAGTTCATCAATGATGTACTCACGCTCGATAGCCTTGTAGAGAGGAGTTGCCTGATGAGCAGCCTTGCGCTCTGCATCGAAGAAGTAGCTATACTTCTTGTTGCCTGCATTGTCGCCATAGAATGCGTCAATGTATTCGCAGAATGCATGGAACTCGATATCAGTGAACTCTTCACCCTCGATAGAGTTGATCTTAATTTGCTTATACTTACCTGTTGCATCAACGATAGCGTCAACAACGATCTGGTCGTTTTCGATAGCGAATGTGCTCTGGTAAGGATTGAATGTTACAAAGTTATAAGAAGTTGTGGAAGTATCCTTTGTAGGAACACCGTGAATGAGGTGACCTGCAAGAACAACACCCTTGAAGCCTGTGTACTGCTTTGTCATACCAACTTCAAGAACATCGTTCCATCCATTGTAGTACCAGCCGTTGTAACCTGTTACAGTATTGCCGTCCCAGTCAGTGTATTCGGGCTTTTCATCAGCGTCAACAACGCCGTTGCCATCCTTGTCAAGAAGAGCAGGGAGGAATTCAACCTTTCTCCACCAAGCGGAGTCAAAGGATCTAATGGTGTAGAGACCGAGGAGGTTATCAATTGCCCAACCACCGATATCATAAACAGTTCCGTCGATAGAAACCTGAGAATCCTCATAGATACCGGATGTGCCAACCTTACCCTTAACTGCCCAATCAATGTCACCCTTCTGGTTGAACTGCTTAGCTTCTTCCTTAACATCGATTGTGTTAGTGTGTCTGTTGAATGTGTAGAGGTAGAAAGCGTAGTTACCAAGCTTGCTTGCTGCGCCTGTTACCTTGTAGTCAGCCATCTTTATGTCCTTGAGAAGCTGATTGCCGTTTTCATCAACTGCACCGCCAAGAGAGATTATGCCGTTGCTTGCCTGATTTGTGTAACCGAAGTAGTAAGGTGTGTAGATAGCTGCATCAAATACGCCATCATTATCATAGTCCATAGCTACGATTTCGCAGAAGTAGTTTCTTGCGACAGAGAGAACAACGTCTCTGTTAGCTGTCTTGAACTCTGCTTCAGTGAGCTCGCCAACGATAGGCTTATCAAGACCGAGGTAAGAGGAAACGCCAAGAACGTCACCCTGCTCGATCATTGCATAGTCAGAATCAGCATTGTAGCCGAAGTTAGGGCTAACCTGTGCGCTAAGCTCAGAGATAGCATCCTTGATCTCATCAGAAGTTGCCTTTCTGCCAAGGTTACCGTTTGCATCTACGATATAGTAAGCGCCATCCTTGTATGCAAGAACGATGTTATCATTGATATCAATGATATCGCCGTTTGCATTGAAGAGGTAGTCATAGTGATCGATAGGTGTAGGAGCACCGAAATCGCTGTAAAGAATGATGTTGTGTGTTCCTGTAGGAGCAGTGTAGTCAGCATCATACTTGTCAACGAGGTTGTACTTCTCACCACCGAATGTAAGGAACCAATCCTGATCCTTTACGATAGTGTTACCGTTGTAGAGGTGGTTGTATTCAACATAAGCAGCGTCGATCTCGATCTTGTCACCGTAGTTTTCAAATACTACAGTTGTGCACTGGTCGCCCCATGTAAGAACATCGTTCTCAAATGTGAGCTCATATGCATAGCCGAGCTTGTCAGCAAAGTCGCCATCGATATCATCAGAGATCTGGCTTGTCTTTGCATATACATAGTTGTTGTTGATTGCTCTGTAGTCTTCGCCGATCTCTGCGAATGCTACATAACCCTCGTTAAGCTTCTTACCAACGTAGCCGTTGATTTCAGCACCGGGGAGTGTGAGAGAGCTGTTGATCTTTACAGAAGGTGTAGCAACGAGCATGTAGTTGCCGCTCTTGAGGTTGAAGTTCTCAGCGAAGAGAGAGTCTTCTGCATAAAGAGCATTGTAAAGAATTGTTGCAACAACGCCACGGTTAGCAGCGTCCTCATACTTGAGGCCGGAAATGCCATTTGTAAGGCCGAGCATCATTGCCTTGTTGATCATACCGTTAGGATAAGAAACTCCTGTGTAGCCGAGCGAACGAACTACCATTGTGAGTGCATCCTGGTAAGTTACGTTGCCCATAGGGTCGAATCTTACATCGGACTTACCCTTTACGATGCCGTTTTCATAAGCATAGGTGATTGCACCTACTGCCCATGCAGCAGCGCCAAGGTCTTCGAAAGTTGTGTCGTTGGTGTAGTTTTCCCAATACTTGGAATCTACATCGCCTGTCATTACGCGACCAACGAGCTGAGCCATTTCAGCACGAGTTACATTGTCCTCGGGCTCAAGGCCATCAGTTTTACCCTGGAAAATATCAAGCTTGTTAAGACGAACAATAGCCTCATCGTTGTAGTCAACCTTTTCATCAGCTGCGCTTGTTACAACCATAAGACTTGTTGCTACCATCATAACAGCAAGTACCAGAGCAAGAATTCTCTTGAAATTCTTCATGGTTTGGTTTCTCCTTCAAAAATAATTATTTTTTCAGGTGAAATCATTTATGTTCAACCTGTCGCCACGTCGAAGAGAAACTTCGCTCACATCCGACTTAGCTGTCATCGGATGATATCTCACTCCGATGGCTAGGGCATTCCATAAACTTTTTCCCTGTGCCAATATACTACCATACCTTCATAATTTTGGCAAGTGTTTTCCTTAACTTGTAATTTCACTGCAATATTAAACCCCATTTAATATTACAAGAGCAAGAATTTTCGCACATTTTTCTTCATTTTTATATATTATATATTTGAACTCTCATTTTTTCTTCAAAATATCTATCTATTTGCCTATTTATGTGCTCCGCAGCATCCGACGGCTCTTGCCGGTATCTTTTTTAAAGTTTAGCCGTAAAAATGACGCAAAAAAGCCGAGCCCTATGGCTCAGCTTTTCGCTCATATTATTATTTGTAGGAATCAAGAATTTCCTTCATCTGAGTAAGGTCAACAATGTATCCGCTATTCATAAATTTATCGCCGCGCATCATCTGACCAATGGTGTCTCTGCCCGTCCATGTAAGGAGATATCCCATCTTGTAGCCATCTTCATCTATCATTCTGAAAATAACATCCTCAAGAAGGTTCATAGCAGAAAATACTCTTTCCTGGTTCTCGGGATCCTCTGTTTCAAGCGAATCACTAATACCGAACTCGCTGAGATTTGTAATCTTTCCAAGCGTCAAAAGTCTCTCAAATGACTTACCGTCATCATTAAGGTTATAATCGCCGCCAAGATACCAGTCAAGGCTTACCATATCACAGTAATCATCGCCGGGATAGCAATAAAGCACATCCTGATAGTTTCTACCATTTGTCTTGTTGGGCGCATATTCCCAAAGAAGATTGTCAAGACCCAGATTTTCTGTGTAATGATTATAAACATACTTCCAAAGCTTCACATAGTAGCTTCCGTCAAGAACATAGCCGTCCTCCTGCTCAATGCACCACCAGAAGAAGGAGCCGTTCATTTCATGAAGAGGTCTCCAGATAACCGGGACACCGTTATCACGAAGTGCCTTGAGGAAAAGTCCGTCGGTGTTTATCTGCTCCATAAATTCTGCATTAAGCTCGGTTCCCTCGGTCAGAAGCTCGGACCAAACCTCTTCATGGCCAAGCTCGCCACGGCAATCTGCCCATTCATGTTCAAAATTGCCGGTGGGGTTGCGCCAGTGAGAGCTAAATGTGATCACGCCGCCCTGTGCCGCAAAATCTACATATTCGCAGATAGCCTTGCTCCAAAACGACTTATCCTGATCACGCAGATCAAGGCCATAGCAAGCAAGATCCTGACCGATCATTGCAGGATATTTTCCGTTCTCTTTATAAAATTTATCTCTTGTTGTAAACGCAGTTGTAAGCTTGTCACTTTCCTCGCCAACAATAAAGCGAGTATCATCGTTATAAACCTCTTCTAATGCCTTATAGAGCTGATCCTTTGTATAAATATCAAGCTCCTTTGTAACAACCCACTGATTATCAGCCTCTGTGATGTTATATGTCTTGCCGTTTTTCTCTGCAATTGTGGGAATATAGTTTACCTTAAAAAACTCAAGAGCCATGCGAGCAGTGTTATAGCTTCCTCTGATAACAAGGTTGCCATTTTCAACATTAACCTCATATTCATGAGCATTAAAGGAGGAGTCATCAAAAATTATGTAGTGCTCTCCATCCTTCATTTCTTTCGCAGTCTCCATAGTTGCGCCAACAACGCTGTCGGCAAACCACTCAAAAGCGCTATCTCCCTTTACGATCGAACCAGCATTATAGAATTTAAACTCGGATGCAGGAACGCCACCGATAGAAAGCTGATCAAACACATATTCTCCGCGAACCTCATAGCCCTCTGCCGGAATATTAATGCTATTTCCGTCTGCCGCAAGGAAGTTTTTATTAAAATACTCAATTGCAGCAGCTGTGGACTTAGCGTTTCCGCCAACGATAACTATCTTGTCGCCAACCTGCTTTATAACATAATCACCTGTTCTGATACCCTCAAGAGCCGCAGTGCTCTCAGCTCTGCCGGTGTCGCCGATAAGTATCTCCTTATCCTGCTCCTTCTGGCCTGCGCCGATCCAACTGTTAAGGACAGCAAGCTCTGCACCGCTGCGATCCTTTATAGCATTTTTGAGTGACGCTGCATCAACGCCCTCGCCTCTTACGATGACATAACCGTCCAGACCGCCGCTCTCACCGCTTCCGCAGGATCCAAGCAATGCAATAACAACCAGCATAATTGCTGCCAAAATAAGACTAATTTTTTTCATTTTCCAATCTCCTATTACTAAGAATGTAAGTTTATTATAACATATGGCAAAAAGAATTACAATAGATTTTCATTTGTTGTGAAAACATTTGTTAATTTAACATAAAATCCATAATATATCTCCTTATTTTCCTGTTTTTACACAAAATTTCATGTTATTTTAACATTTTAACCAATCTAAAGAGATGGCTTCAAGCAAACCACCGCTTCCGGGAGAATTGTTACAAGATTTATAAACAGGAGTTTATCGGGGAGTGTTTTTA
>JAZUQN010000131.1:0-2172 GCA_045605745.1 Eubacteriales bacterium | reverse complement strand
GTTCACGCCGTCAACCGTTATCTCTCCACTATCTATCTCATAAAACCTCGTCAGCAGATTAACAATTGTTGTCTTACCGGAGCCTGTAGCTCCAACAATGGCAATTTTTTGACCGGGCTTAACCTTAAGATTTAGGTTCTTTAAAATCTTTTTGCCTTCAACATAAGAAAAATCCACATCTTTAAAGACAATTTCACCCTTCATTTTTTCAGTATCAAACTCAAGCTTGCCCTCATCTATCTCATTTTCGTTATCCATTATTTCAAAAATTCTCTCTGCTGCCGCCAGTGCCGTGAGAATTGCGGAATACTGATTAGCGATCTGATTGATCGGATGCGTAAATTTTTTTGAATACTGAAGCATTGCTTGAATATGTCCAAATGTAACACCTTTACCGCGAATCGCCATAAATCCGCCTGCACCTGCAATCATTACATACTGAAAATTTCCAAGGAAATTCATAACCGGCCCCATAACCGAGCCCCAAACTCTTGCTGATATACTGTTTTTGCGCAAAGCCTCGCTTTCTGCCGCAAAATTTGCCACAGCTTCGTCCTCTTTTCCGTATGCAACAACGGTTTTATATGATGTAACCATCTCTTCAACCTCGCTATTCAGCTTTCCAAGCAGCTTCTGCTGACGAATAAAGTATTTGCGCATGAATTTTGCAAGATTTGTTGATACTAAGATAGTGATCGGAACTGTTAAAACAGCAATTATAGTTATCTGCCAACTGTAATAAAGCATCATTGAAAAAGCACCAACAAGAGTTATTATGCTTGAAAACAGCATTGTTATCGACTGAGAAATCGCATTTGAAACATTTTCAACATCATTGGTCATTCTTGACATAATGTCTCCGTGCTTATGATTATCCGTAAAGCTTATAGGCAAATGAGATATTTTTTTAAAAAGATCATTTCTCATAATAAAAACGGTTGATTGTGAGAGCTTGGCGGAAAGAAGTCCTTGAGCATAATAGAGCACCGAGCTGAATGCAAAAATAGCCGCCATAATAATTAAATATTTCACGAGCTGATCAAAATCAACCGTTGTTGTTTTGCCCTCAATTTTAAATGTATCAATTGCCTTTTGCTGAAAAAATGGGCCAAGCAGATCGATAACTGTCACACAAACCATTATTGCAAGAAGCATAAAGAGTATAGCGCTGCTTTTTCCTATATATCTGAAAAGGCGGCCTATAGTTTTCTTTGCATCCTTAGGCTTCTGAACATTGATTCTGGCATTCATCGGACCACCGCCGGGTCTGCCTCCCTGCCCCGGTCTGCCTATTTGAGGCCCTCTCTGATTATTCATTTATGCCACCTCCCATCTTCATCTGAGAATCATAAATATCTCTGTAGGTTTCGCTCATCTTCATTAGCTCATCGTGGGGGGCACAGTGCTTTATTGTTCCATCCTCGATAACCGCTATTCTGTCAGCATCCTTTACCGATGCAATTCTCTGAGCAATCATTATAACAGTGGTATTCCTCATTTTTTCTCCAAGAGAAGCTCTTAACTTTGCTTCTGTTGCAAGGTCAAGCGCACTGGTTGCATCATCAAAAATGAGGATTTCGGGCTTCCTTAAAACACCTCTGGCAATTGAAATTCTTTGCTTTTGTCCGCCACTGAGCGATGCACCCTTTTCAGCAATAAAACTATCATATCCTTCCGGCAAATGCTCAATAAAATCACTTGCCTGTGCGGTTTTTGCAGCTTCCTTTATCTCCGCTAAAGTAGCATCATCCTTGCCCCATTTTATATTATTGGCAACGCTATCCGAAAAAAGCTCACTTTTTTGCATAACAAAGCTGATTTTTTTCCTAAGAGCAGAAAGCTTATATTCTTTAACATCAATTCCGTCAACCTTAACCGTGCCACCGCTGGCATCGTAAAAACGAGGAACAAGATTTACAAGCGAGGTTTTTCCGCAGCCTGTTGACCCAATAATAGCAAGCGTTTCACCGCATTTTATCTGCAAATTTATATCATGAAGAACCGGTCTTCCCTTTGTCCCGGGATAACTAAAGCTAACATTCTCAAAGGACACGGCTATGGCGTCTGTCATTCCATCATTATCACCGCTTTTTATAACCGGATCGGATTCCATAATCTCAAGTATTCTTTTTCCCGAGGCAATAGCTCTCGAAATTGACTGAAACATCATAG
>JAZUQN010000130.1:0-10666 GCA_045605745.1 Eubacteriales bacterium | reverse complement strand
AAATACTCCTCCGCAATAAGCCGAGAACAATATGCCGCACCAAATGATTTCGTTCATAAAAACTCCGTTTATTCTTGATTATAATATGTAATTATATTGTCAATCTTGTATTCACCGTTTTCTTCTTTTATGACCAAGAATTGGGGCCTTGACGAATCACTGTCCATATCTCTTCTAAGTGTTCCGTTATTTAGTGAAATCTGATAATCAAGCATATAAACATAAAGAGTATTCCCTGCTTTACTTTTTTCTTCACTGATTTTTTCTATAAGAATATTGTGTATTCTTTGCATCGTGAATTTTTCGGGCAAAGAATTTTTTTCTTTATATTCATCGCTGAAAAACATCGGATATCCTTCATAATCACCATTGATTAAAGTATTTATGTATTCACTTAAAAATTGCAGCATTATATCGGTTGATGAATATTCATCAGGTTTAACCGTAACAGTAACAGCCCCCTTGATATATGATATGTCTCGATTTAAGGACAAATATTCAGGGTCCTCTAAAATATCTATATCGTAATTAGGTGGATAAAAGCTAAAATCCGGTAAAATATCTTCCGGAAAATCTTGTTTGTTGTCGCCGGTGAATAATATTATTCCGCCAAGGATGGTCAAAGCCGAAGCGATGCAACATATTATGATTAAAACAAGCTTTTTTCTCTTATTTTTCATATCAAAACCACCCGAATGTTCATCAAATTTAATATATTTTACCACATATTAACCCCTTTTTCAATATGTTCGTACAAATTTTGATTATTTTAATAAAAAATTTCGCTTTGCTGTTGACCTTGACAGATTTTGTGATATAATATTATAATGAATATTGTTTTAATTTTAACAGATTTTAGGAGTTTTCTATGAAATACTTAATTCTTATTCCGGATGGTATGGCAGATACAAATATCCCAGAGCTTGGAAATATTACACCTATGGCAAAAGCCGCTAAACCCACAATAGATATGCTTGCAAGTAAAGCGTTTGTGGGTACGGTTTCTAATGTTCCCGAAGGGATGGTTCCCGAAAGTGATACCGCTAATCTTGCAATACTTTCCTATGATCCAAAAGTATACTCAAAGGGACGTTCTCCTCTTGAGGCGGTCAGTATGGGCATAGAAATGAAGCCTGATGAAACCGCATATAGATGTAATGTTGTTACCCTCTCCGATGACGGTGAATATGACAGTAAGACAATTATAGACCACAGCGCAGACGAGATAACAACAGAGGAAGCAGACAAGCTTATTAAAACGCTTGAAGAAAAGCTCGGAAACGAATACAGAAAATTTTATACGGGTGTCAGCTACCGCCATTGCTTGATATGGAAAAACGGAAATGATAAATATAATTTTATGCGTCCGCATGATATTCTCGGAAAAACCATCGGTGAATATTTGCCCAAAAAAGAAGACGGCGGTGAGGAATTCTATAAGCTTATGCGCGATAGCTTTGATATTCTTAATCATCATCCTGTTAACGAAGAAAGACGCCGCAGAGGACTTCGTCCTGCAAACTCCGCATGGCTTTGGAGTCCCGGCAAAAAACCACAGCTTCCCTCTTTCTATGAGAAGTGGAATCTTGACGCTTCTGTAATATCGGCTGTTGATTTGATTAAGGGCATAGGACTTTGCGCAAAAATGGAATCCATTGATGTTGAAGGCGCAACAGGAAATGTTCATACAAACTATGATGGAAAAGCTCGTGCTGCTATCGATGCTTTCAAACGCGGCAAGGAGCTGGTTTATGTTCATGTTGAGGGGCCGGATGAATGCGGTCACCGAGCAGAGATCGAAAACAAAGTCATATCTATTGAAAAGATTTCCGAGCTTATTTTGAAGCCGGTTTACGAATATTTAAGAGACTGCGGCGAAGAATTTAAAGTGATGATACTTCCGGATCATCCCACTCCGGTTGCACTAAGAACGCATACTATCGATCCGGTTCCCTTCCTCATTTATAATTCATCAAAAACATACAGTGGTGTGCCGTGCTTTACAGAAAAGAGTGCTTTTGCGCTTAACAATTATTATCCAAAAGGACATGACCTTATGTCCTTGCTAACAGGAGATATTTGATGAGAAGCTTAAATAACAAAAGGACACACGATAGAGAAGATACGACCCTTGCAAGAGAGCTATATGATATGATTGAAATACTTGTTGTTGCTGCTTGCACAGTTTTGCTTATTTACTCGTTTTTGTCTCGTCTTTGTGTTGTGTCGGGAAATTCTATGGACCAAACACTTGCTCATAAACAGATGCTTGTAGTATCCAATATAAATTACACTCCGGAGCAAGGTGATATAATAGTTTTTCATCAAACAACAAATGAAGGATTTGGTTTAAATGAGCCTGTTGTTAAACGTGTTATCGCCACCGAAGGACAAACAATCGATATTGATTTTGATACTTGGACTGTGAAGATAACCGATGTTGATGGAAACACAAAAATTCTCGATGAATCTGAATACATGTATCTAAAAGAAGGATATACAATAGTTACTTCTGATTTTAAATACCCAATGACGATTCCGGAAGGATATTTATTTGTTATGGGCGACAACAGAAACCACTCGACCGACAGCAGATCCCACTGGATAGGTTTAGTTGATACAAGGAGAGTCCTTGGAAAAGCTATATTTAGAGTTACACCGTTTGATAAATTCGGAAAATTAGATTAAAGGAATAATTATGCCAACAGATATAATACAATGGTTTCCGGGGCATATGGCGAAAACTCGCAGAATGATAACAGAACACCTGAAACAGGTGGATGTTGTTATTGAAATTCTTGATGCGAGAATTCCCTATAGCTCACATAATCCGGAAATTATGAAAATTGTTGAACAAAAGCCGGTAATTACACTACTCAATAAGGCTTCACTTGCCGATCCTCAAAAGACAGCTGTTTTTGTTAAGAAATATACCGATGGCAACCGGATTTGCCTTGCAACCGACTGCATAACCCTTGAAGGGCTAAATAAAATAACTCCTGCAATCAAAGAAATTATGAGTGAAAAGCTGAAGCGATTTGAAGAAAAAGGCATGAGTGGTAGAAAGCTTCGTGCTATGGTTGTTGGAATACCTAATGTGGGAAAATCCTCGTTAATTAACAAGATAAGCGGTAACAAAAAGGCAAAGGTTGAAAATCGCCCCGGTGTAACCGTTGATAAGCAATGGGTATCAACAACCCTTGGTATAGATCTCCTTGATATGCCCGGTGTTTTATGGCCGAAATTTGATGATAAGGTCGTTGGAGAAAATTTAGCGATTACAGGCGCAATAAAGGATACTATTCTCGAAATAGAGGCTATAGCTTTAGCTCTTGTTACGAGAATGAGAAAAATGTACCCTTCCCTTTTATCTGAAAGATACAAGCTTGGTGATATGTCGCAATATAAAGACATTGATGATTATGATTTATTCAGACTCATCGGTAAAAAGCGTGGATTTTTAATATCCGGCGGTGAAATTAATGAGGAACGCACCGCAAATGTGCTGCTTGATGAGTTCAGATCCGGTAAGCTTGGAAGAATAACGCTTGATAAAATAAACGAATGAGGTAAATATGCCGGATTATTCACTTGAAAAAGAATATTCAGACAAGGGCTATAAAGTAATTTGCGGTGTGGACGAAGCGGGAAGAGGGCCTCTGTGCGGTCCTGTTTTTGCGGCTGCTTGCGTACTCCCACAAGGACTGTATATAGAAGGCCTTAATGACTCAAAAAAGCTGACCGAAAAAAAGCGCGAGCAGCTTTTTGAAATTATCAAAGAAAATGCTGTTGCTTATTGCATTGCTTCCGCTTCTGTTGAAGAAATAGATGAGCTTAACATTCTTGAAGCTGACCTTCTTGCTATGCGAAGAGCTATATCGGGTCTTTCAGTTAAAGCCGATTTTGCTCTCATCGACGGCAATATAAACCGAGGCTTTGTAATTGACAGTGCCGCAATTGTTAAGGGGGATGCTACCTCTATGAGCATTGCTGCTGCCTCGATTTTAGCCAAGGTTGCAAGGGACAGGGTTTGCATTGAGCTTGATGCTGAGTATCCACAGTATAAAATTGCAAAGCACAAGGGATATGGAACAAAAGAGCACAAGGCTGCATTATTTGAATATGGGCCATCTCCCATTCATAGAAAGCAATTTATACGATTTCTTGATAAAAGCGATGATAAGTAATGTAAACGGACGAATAGGCGAAGATATTGCTGCAGAATTTTACGAAGCTAACGGATATCAGATAATAAAACGAAATTACCGTGCCGGGCACAATGAAATAGACATTATTGCAGAAAGCAATAAAGCCATAGTTTTCGCTGAGGTAAAAACACGTACTAAAACTCCTGCTCTCCAAAAATACGGAAGTGCAAAAAGTGCGGTAGATAACAAAAAGCAAAAGCATTTGTTAGATGCTGCGCTTGCTTACCTTAGCCATGAGGGAAATCCTTTTGGAAAGCAACCGCGTATGGATGTTGTTGAAATATACCTTACCGATGACGGAAATTTTCTTAAGCTTAATTATTACAGAAATGCCTTTGGAATCAGGAGTGATAACCGTTGAAATTTTTTGATCTTCACTGCGACACATCTTATGAAGCATTTAAGCAAAATGAAGGTCTTGCGTGCAATAATTTGCACATAGACCTTAAAAGAGCTGATAACTTTGATGAATATGGGCAGGTATTTGCAGTATGGAGCGATAGCGAGCTTTCTGACGAAGATTGCTTTAAAAATTTTCTTGAAATACATAGTTATTTCCACAGTAAAGCTTCCCTTTTGTCCGGAAGGTTTAGATTTTTTCTCTCTGTTGAGGACGCAAGACTACTTTGCGGAAAGCTTGACCGACTCGACCTTTTATATGGCATGGGGGTCAGATTTCTTATTCCAATGTGGAAAGGAAAGAATATTATTGGGGGAGCTTTTGACACAGACCTTGGTCTGAGCAATTTCGGTGAAAGCGTTATAAAAAAATGCTTTGAAATAGGGATTATTCCCGATGTTTCACATTCGTCAGAAAAGAGTGCCGGAGAAATTTTTGCTATTGCAGAAAGATATAATAAGCCTGTTATTGCATCTCATTCCTGCTCTTTTGCGGTTTATGAACATCCGAGAAATCTTAGAGATGAACAATTTAAAAGAATCCAACAGCTTGGCGGCGTTGTAGGACTTAGCTTTTGCTCGTATCATCTCGCCGGGGATGATAAAAAGAGCAATACATCAGACATTTTAAAGCATATAGAGCATTATCTAAATATCGGTGGTAAGGATATTTTGTGTATAGGAGCAGATATGGATGGTGCGCCAATGCCTGCTGGAATATCCGGAATTGAATCTATACCGCTTATTTATGATAAGATTTGCCAAGAATTCGGAAACACTATTGCGCAAAAAATCGCATGGGAAAATGCGTATAATTTTATAAACAATAATTTATAATTTGAAAGGTAAAAACTATGAAGTACCAAAGCACAAGAGATAATTTGAAAACAAAATATGAGTCTGCCCAAGCAATAAAGCAGGGCCTTGCTTGCGATGGGGGACTGTTTGTTCCGGATGAAATTCCAGAACTTACAAGTGATGATATAATTAAGCTTTGTTCTCTTTCTTATCCCGAAAGAGCTGCAAATATACTTTCTCGCTATCTGACAGACTATACATATGACGAGCTTCTTTCGGATTGCAAGGAGGCTTATTCAGAAAAATCATTTGTTGGCGGTGCAGCTCCTGTTAAGAATATTCATGACAACATCTATTCGCTTGAGCTTTGGCATGGTCCAACTGCTGCCTTTAAGGATATGGCTCTGCAGATTATGCCCCGCTTGCTATCAAGAGCACTCGTGAAAACAGGAGAAAAAAGAACAGCTCTTATTCTTGTTGCAACCTCAGGTGATACAGGAAAGGCTGCGCTGGAGGGATATAAGGATATTGATCGAGTAAAGATTATGGTATTCTATCCAACCGGCGGTGTCAGCCGTGTTCAAAAGCTTCAGATGGCTACACAGGATGGATCAAATGTAAACGTTTGTGCCATAAGGGGCAATTTTGATGATGCGCAGAGCAATGTTAAAAAGATATTCGCAGATGATAACATGGCAAACGCCCTTAATGACAACGGATATTTCTTCTCAAGCGCAAATTCAATCAACTGGGGCAGACTGGTACCTCAGATAGTTTATTATATTTCTGCTTATTGTGATCTCGTAAACGAGAAAAAGATCTCTGTTGGTGATGAAATTAATTTTTGTGTTCCAACAGGAAACTTTGGCAATATTTTTGCCGCCTATCTCGCAAAGCTTATGGGACTTCCTATAGCAAGACTTATTTGTGCATCTAATATGAACAATGTACTCACAGACTTTCTTGAAAGCGGTACATACGATAGAAATCGCAAATTCCATCTTACTATGTCCCCTTCTATGGATATCCTTATTTCAAGCAACCTTGAAAGACTTCTGTATTTCTGTGCCGGTGCCGAAGAGACAGCAAAGTATATGAACAGTCTTTCTCAAAATGGTTGTTACACCGTCTCAAGTGATGTTAAATCAAAAATCGATCAGATTTTCTCCGGTTACTATGCAGATGAAGCAGAAACCGCAAAAACAATCAAGGAGACTTTTGAAAAGTATGGTTACCTTTGTGATACTCATACCGCTGTTGGAGTTTCTGCAGCAGAAAGATTTTGCAAGGAAAGCGGCAATGGCAAAATAACCGTTGTTGACTCCACCGCAAGTCCATATAAATTTGCCGCTGACGTTTATACAGCACTTGGCCAAACATCCCCGGCAGACCCGCTTGATGCTCTTGAGGCACTTAGCACTTACACAGAAACAGAAATTGCATATCCCCTTAAAGGACTTGCACAGAGAAAGGTTGTTTTTGATAAAATAATTGAATCTGACGATATGCCGAGAGAAGTTCTTGATTTTGCAAAATAAGAAAGCAGGGCGATGTTTCGCCCTGCCATAAAATTAGTCCTTTTTCTTAAAAGTTGCGCAAACAGTGTCTGTAGATGATGTTGCATAAGAAGGCCCAACGGCAATCTTGTCTGCTGTGCAGTAGCAACCTTCAGCATTGTAGTAGCAATTGCAAACATCGCAATTTATGCCCTTGATATGCTTGCAATCACCGGATGAACAGCTTTTGTTTTCTTCCATTACAATCTCCGTTCCACCGCTATGCGGTAAATAAATGTGCGCAATTGCGCTGTTAATATTATGCCGCATTTTTTTAAAAATATACGAAAGAAGGTTTATGGTTTGTCTTTATATGTTCTTGCAGATCTGCATTTATCTTTATCTGAAAAAACCAATAAGCCTATGGAAGTGTTTGGGCCAAATTGGGCTAATCATGTTGACCGTATAAAAAAATATTGGAGTGCCGTTGTCTGCGAAGAAGACACTGTTGTCATTCCGGGAGATATTTCCTGGGCAATGAAGCTTGAGGAGGCTTATGAGGATCTGAAATTTATCGATTCACTTCCGGGAACAAAAATAATCAGTAAAGGCAATCACGATTTTTGGTGGTCAACTGTCGGAAAAATAGAGACTTTTTTTGATAAAAATAAAATTTCAACCATAAAACTTTTACACAACAACGCTTATAAGCTTGATGATTGTGTGATCTGCGGAACACGAGGTTGGTTTTATGATGAAAAACAACAAAACGTGATAAATGAAACAGATTTTGAGAAAATTGTCTCGAGAGAAGCCGGCAGATTAGAGTTTAGTATTAAATCGGCTTTATCGCAACTAAGCGAAGGCGAAAAACTTCCCATTTTGGCATTTTTTCACTTCCCTCCTGTCTGGAATGGTTTTGTGTGCAGACCAATTATTGAAATTTTGCATAAGTACAATATTAAGAAATGCTATTTTGGACATATACACGGTTCATATTTTGTGCCAAGAACTACCGATTTTGAGGGCGTTTCAATGACTCTTGTGTCTGCTGACTACTTAAAATTTGCCCCAATGCCTATTTTTCCCGATGAATATTAAAAAATATGGAAGAAAATCCGCCGAAACTATTGACTTTTCGGCATAAAACAGATACAATATATAAGTATGAAATTATCATTTTTATCTTTTGGAGGACAAAATGAGTTTAACAAAAAAGGAAATGATTGAGAAAAATAAGTATGAATTTGAATTCTCAATCGACAAAAAGACCTTCGACGATGCTGTTATGAAGGTTTATCGTAAGAGCGTTAAAAATATCAACGTTCCCGGCTTCCGTAAAGGAAAGGCTCCCAAGGCTATCATTGAAAAGATGTATGGCACAGGTGTATTCTATGAAGATGCAATCAATGATCTTCTCCCTGCTGCTTATGAAGAAGCTGCTAAGGAGTCCGAGCTTGAAATCGTTGGCAACCCTGAATTTGACATTGTTTCTATTGATGATAACGGTGTTGTTATGAAGGCTGTTGTATATGTAAAGCCAGAGGTTGAAATTAAGGATTATTTCGGTATTGAAGTTACTAAGACCGTAAATCCTGTCACAGATGAGGAAGTTGATCGCGAGATAACTACAGTTCAGCAGAGAAATTCAAGAGAAATCGAAATTACAGACCGTGCCGCTGCGATGGACGACATTACTGTTATTGATTTTGACGGATATGTTGATAATAAGCAGTTTGACGGTGGCAAGGCAGAGGGACACAGACTGAAGCTTGGCTCAGGTCAGTTCATTCCCGGTTTTGAAGATCAGATCGTTGGAAAGAATGTTGGCGAAAGCTTTGATGTAAGTGTTAAGTTCCCTGCTGATTATCATGCAGCTGAACTTGCAGACAAGGATGCAGTTTTCAAGTGTGTTCTTCACAAGATCCTTAAGGAAGAATTGCCTGCTCTTGATGATGAATTTGCAAAGGATGTTTCTGAATTCGATACATTTGCTGAATATAAGGCTGATGTTAAGGCAAAAATCGAAGAGAGACACAATAAAACCGCTGATGCTGAGATTGAAGAACAGCTTATAGCTGCACTTATTTCTAAGCTTGAGGCTGATATACCAGAATGTATGTTCGTTGCTGAGACAGAAAACTTTGTTCGTGATTATGATTCAAGACTCAGAATGCAGGGTCTTGACCTTAACACATATTCCAAGTATACCGGTCTTAATCTTGAAACACTACGTGAGCAGATGCGTCCACAGGCTGAAAAGCAGGTTAAGACACGTCTTGCTCTTGAAAAGATTGCAGAAATCGAAGGCATCGTTGCTTCCGAGGCGGATATTAACGAGGAATACGATAGCATTGCAAAGGCTTATAATGTAACTGTCGATCAGGCAAAGGAAAGCATCCCTGAGGATATGATCGCAGCTGACATGAAGGTTAAGAAGGCTATCGAGCTTGTAAAAGAAAAGGCTGTTGTAACAGAAAAGGCTCCTGAAACAAAGGCTGAGAAAAAGCCTGCTGCAAAGAAGTCCACAGCTAAGAAAGTTGCCGAAAAAGCAGAGAGTGGAGCTGCCGACGAAGCTGAAAAGCCAAAAAGAACAAGAAAGCCTGCCGCTAAAAAGACCGAAGAGCCAAAGGCAGAGTGATATAAATTTATGAAAATTGCCGCTTACGAGCGGCAGTTTTCATCTTAATAATTTGTTTAGGAGGAAAACAATATGGCACTTGTACCAACAGTCATCGAACAAACTAACCGTGGAGAGAGAGCTTATGATATATATTCACGCCTTCTCAATGACCGCATTGTATTTCTTGCTGATGAAGTTAATGACACAACCGCATCTCTTGTTGTTGCACAGCTTCTTTTTCTTGAAGCTCAAGACCCCGATAAGGATATTTCCCTTTACATCAACAGCCCCGGCGGCTCTGTATCTGCAGGGCTTGCAATATATGACACAATGAATTTTATTAAATGTGATGTCTCCACCATTTGTATTGGTATGGCAGCAAGTATGGGAGCATTTTTACTTTCATCAGGTGCAAAGGGCAAGAGGTTTGCACTTCCCAACAGTGAGATAATGATTCATCAGCCTTTAGGTGGAACAAGAGGTCAGGCTACAGATATAAAAATTCACGCTGACCACATTCTTCGTACTCGCGATAGACTTAATAAAATTCTTTCCGAAAACACAGGAAGATCACTTGATATTATTGAGCGCGATACTGAAAGAGATAATTTTATGACAGCAGAACAAGCTCTTGAATACGGTCTTATAGACAAGGTGTTTACAAAGCGCGTATAATTTTTTGAAAGGTTTTATCTCAAATGGCCACTACAAACAATTCTCCTGTTAGATTTTGCTCCTTTTGCGGACGCAATGAAAATCAAGTCAATTTTCTTATACCATCCCCACAAGGTGTTTATATCTGTGACTATTGCGTTGATGCTTGTCAAGAGTTGATAAACGAAAATTTGAATCCGGAAATCAGCTTTGATGCTCTTGCCCTTGGCTCTCTACCAAAGCCAAAACAGATAAAGGACTCACTTGATAAATATGTTATTGGTCAAGATGAAGCAAAAATTGCACTTTCTGTTGCTGTTTACAATCATTATAAGAGAATACTGAATCGGGAAGAAAATCATAAAAAATCAAAATCAAAAGACACCGAGACAAGTGAGGATGTCATTGAACTGCAAAAAAGCAATGTGCTTTTAATAGGTCCTACAGGTGTTGGTAAAACCTATCTTGCTCAGACTCTTGCAAAAACC
>JAZUQN010000129.1:0-4155 GCA_045605745.1 Eubacteriales bacterium | reverse complement strand
ATCAAATCTAATCTAAATCTATGTTCACATTTTCAGAGAATACAAAGCCAAGATGGCTGAATCAATCGATCACGATTTGCTATAATCAAAAAGGGCGGTTCAACTTCGTGTTGAGCCGTCCTATTTACTTTTCGGGGAATTTATTGTATAATTACATTGGTTAAGTGTCAAATCGATTAACTTGAACTTTACAAGGAGAAATAGGAATGTTGCTAAAAACAGACAGATTAACTATTAGACACATTGAAGCCGATGATTGGAAAAGTATCAAAGAAATATGGGTGGATTTCAATTCTTCCACCTTTTCACAGTATGACATTCCGCACAATACTGACGAAGAGGATGTTCGTAGAAGAATTGCAAAGTGGGCAGCGGAAAGCAGTGGCACCGAGCATATCTTTTTTGCCATTTGCCTCGATGATGCTGTTATTGGATATAGTGCCTTTAATATAACCAAGGATGGACATGAGCTTGGCTACTGCTTCCATTCTGCATACCACGGAAAAGGCTATGCAAAGGAAAGCCATATCGCATTACTTGATTATCTTTGTACCATTGGAATAACAAAAATCACCGCAGGTACAGCTTTAAATAATACTCCGTCGGTGTCTTTACTGAAGTCATTAGACTTTGAGTTGATTGGAACAGAAAAGGTATCCTTCTATAAAGATGCTCAAGGCAATGACATTGTTTTTGAAGGTGCTATTTTTGAATTGAATAGAGTTCAATAAATTCCAATTTGTCGAGCTGAATATGCGTTAAGTGTTGGTGTTAGTTGGTGCACGCTGCTGTATTTGGTTGATCGATTTTGAAAAAGCTTGCTATTGTATTTACTTTTTAGCAATTTTCTGATATAATCTAATTGATTTATGAACTTGAATTTTAAGGCTAGAATAAGATTATGGATATAGTAGTTAGAAAAGCAAACATTTGCAATAAAGCTGCAATTGAAAATCTGTTTATTGAAATGCTCCAATCAATATAATGGAGGTGAAATTTTGAACATAAAATTGTTTATTTCTGCAATTTCAAAATTTGTATTAGGCATTATTCTTTTAGGTTTGCTTATATTTTTGCCTGCTGGCTCATTTTCATATTATAACGGTTGGCTTTTGATGGGAATTTTGTTTGTTCCAATGTTTTTGGCCGGTGTTTTAATGATGTTCAAAAATCCTGAGCTGCTTAGAAAGCGCCTTAATGCAAATGAAAAGGAAAGGGAACAGAGCATAGTTGTTAAGCTTAGCGGACTTATGTTCTTTTTCGGGTTTATTTTAGCGGGTCTTGACTATCGTTTTTCATGGTTTGTTCTACCGGATTTTGTTGTGATAGCAGCAGCTGTTATATTTCTTGTGGCATATATCCTTTACGCAGAAGTGATAAGAGAAAATACATATTTGAGCCGCACCATTGAAATTCAGGAGAACCAAAAGGTGATAGACACAGGACTTTATGGTATAGTTAGACATCCGATGTATAGCGCAACTTTGTTTTTGTTTTTATCAATGCCGCTTGTGCTTGGTTCTTTATTTTCGTTCCTTGTCTTTTTATTATATCCAATGATTATTGCAAAAAGAATAAAGCACGAAGAGGCGTTTCTTGAAAAAGAGCTAAAGGGCTATAGTGAATATAAGAAGAAGGTTAAATTTCGCCTGATACCATTTGTTTGGTGAAAACATTAGGGGCATTAATATGAAAAAAACTATAAATTTTTTACTAATTGTCATTTCCGTGATATCGATTTTGATGCTTGTTTGGCCTTTTACAGAGTGGAATGACGCCATGTCCTTGATATTGCGAATAATTCCCACACTCTCTGTACAGATATTCGTTTGTCGAGTTTGTAAGCAAATTCTTTTAAGGTTTATCCCGGTGATTTTAACAGGAGGAATTGCTTTGTGGGGTACATATCTTTATATTACATCTACCCATTGGATCAATGTAACATTTTGGAGCTTCGCCGCCGATTATCTTAGCCCATTTGTTTGTTGTCTGGTTGCTTTTTCTATTTTTTCTATCCCGAAAAAGGAAAATCATCTCAGATAATAAAATTCCCTATAGATAGCTTTAGGCTTTCCATAGGGATATTTATATTTAGTCAGTATTTAAATACCCACTTAGTAATTTTTATAATGTCTTGCCGCCTTATACTGATTAATAAGAGTTTGATCATTGTCGAGAAAAGGAAGAAACGCAGTGGATCGTCAATGTGCTGATCCGCGACCAGCTATGGGCTGATCTTCCGGAGAGATATGATGAGGTTGCTGATTATAAGCAAAGGATTTATGAGTTTGTATTTAACGTATACCCTGCTGCTTAATTCTATATCTCATTAAACCCATGCAAAATATAAACGGTCATACTTGCCAAAAGCTGTGCACGGATGTTTTATCTTTAATTTTCATAAGATATTTTAAAATCATCATCAATGGCGATAGCTGACATCACAAAGCAATACGCCTTATAGCAAAGATTGACTTGCTATAAGGCGTATTTTGATATATAACACCTTATGTGTTAATGAATGGTGGAGGCAAGAGCGCCAAACCGAACTCACCGTCATGCGATGAAGAAACGATTTTATCGGAGCTTCCCCGATGTTTGGCTGCCCGGCCTTCCGGGCTGGTGGAAGTGACGGGAATCGAACCCGTGTCCAAAAACCCCTTGATATGACTTTCTCCGTGGGCAGTTTGTCTTTTAAGCTTTCCCGCGCAGGAGCGTCGACAAACAGACTTTCCTTTGCGGTAGCCCTTTTTTGCTTGATCGGTTCAAGGGCGAAAGGCCGATGCAAGTTCACTGCTAAAATGACGCTCAGGCCGAGGTCGCAGTTATCCTCAGCGGAACGGGCGGTGTAAAATAAACCGCAGCACTGCCGCTAAATGCGCCAAAAGGCGCATTTAGTTAGGCAGCCATAGCAACTTTAGAGTTGTCGTTTAATTTTAAAATTGGCCATTTTATCGGGATTAGCCGGCCCGCCACGCTTATCATACCTCAGAATCCCTGTCGAAACCATTGCACCCCCATATAACAGCGAAGATCGCTTTCTGAGATGGATTACATTATATAATAATTTAAAAGAATTGTCAAGCTTATTTATATTACAAATATATTTCTTTTTCTTCAAATTTCAACAGATATGGATTTTATCATGCCTCTAAAAAATTTTATACTTAAGCAGTAAAATATGCTGAATCTATCGACTCAGCATATTTTTTGTTAATTTTTCGTATATGTGTATTTTATACTTGAAAAAATAAGCAATATATGTTATAATATTTTGATAAAAAAGCGAAAGGAGACAAAAAATGCTTCAGCTAAAAAATATTTCCTATGTTGTTGATGACAATGGAAAAGATAAAGATATAATAAAAGATGTAAGTCTTGATATAAATGAAAGATTTGTTGCCATTACCGGTCCAAACGGCGGTGGTAAATCCACTCTTGCAAAAATAATTGCCGGTATTTATCAACCCACAGCAGGAAGAATTTTGCTTGACGGCGAGGATATAACCGAGCTTACTATCACAGAAAGGGCAAAGAAGGGCATTAGCTTTGCTTTTCAGCAGCCCGTACGCTTTAAAGGCTTAACGGTTAAGGATCTGATAACTCTTGCGGCAGGTAAGGACATCAGCATAGCCGAGGCTTGCTCATATCTTTCAGAGGTTGGGCTATGTGCAAGAGATTATATAAACCGAGAGGTCAACGCCAGTCTTTCCGGAGGCGAGCTTAAAAGAATTGAAATTGCTATGATCATTGCAAGAGGCACTAAAATATCAGTTTTTGATGAACCCGAGGCCGGCATTGATCTTTGGAGTTTTAACAATCTCATAAATGTTTTTGAAAAGATGCATGACAATATTAACGGCTCCATAATTATTATTTCACATCAGGAGAGAATATTGAATATTGCCGATAAGATTATAGTTATTGCGGCAGGTAAGCTGGATAAGGTTGGTTCAAAAGAGGAGATTCTGCCTGAAATGATGAACGCTTCCGGGGCTTGCAAGGTCCTGACCGATAAGGCTGTTTAAGGAGGCAAAATATGGATCTTATTCAAAAAAATCTACTACAAAATATTGCCGGAATAAGTGCAATTCCGGAGGGAGCTTATAACATTCGTGCAAACGGCGCACTATCAAAGTCGGAGGCCAAGCGGTC
>JAZUQN010000128.1:0-9597 GCA_045605745.1 Eubacteriales bacterium | reverse complement strand
GGTTGCAAGATATCCGCCACGAGGCAGAAGCGACATTGCTCTCCTGTTTATCTCCTTATATCCTCTTATGGCGTTTTTCACCGTACCTGAGCTTTTAGTAAAAGCCGGAGGGTCAAGGATTATAAAATCATAATCACACTTTTTTCTTTCGCTCATTTCGGTCAGAAGTTCAAAGACATTGGCACAGGTGAACTGCATATTGGAAGAAAGGCCATTAAGCTCCGCATTTCTTTTTGCCATATTCACCGCATCCTCTGAAATATCAACAGCGTTGACTATCTCTGCCCCTCCCTTTGCAGCGTTCAGGGCAAAAGCGCCTGTGTGGGTGAAGCAATCAAGAACCCTTTTTCCTTTTGCAATTTTTGCAACTGCGGCCCTGTTATATTTCTGATCAAGGAAAAATCCCGTTTTCTGACCGTTTATATAATCTACCCTATATTTAATGCCATTTTCAATTATCTCGGTCTCTCCCGAAAGATCTGCCAAAAGACCTTCCATTTTGTAAAAGCCACTATAGCGCTCCATTCCTTCAAGCTCTCTTATTGCACCTTCATTGCGCTCATAAATTGCCTTTATAGGTTCATCCATCTCAGCAAGTATATCGCGAAGCGCCCTATAGATAATATCCTTTTTGAGCTCTGTTCCAAGGCAGGCAACCTGCGTGCAAAGAATATCTCCAAAGCGATCAACCGTTAGACCCGGAAAGGAATCAGACTCACCAAAGATCAGCCTTGAGCATCCAAAATCCTCACCCATGACCGTTTTTCTGTATTCAAGAGCATATCTGACTCTTCTGCGGTAAAAATCCTCATCAAATTTATCATTTGCGTTTCTGGAAATTATGCGCACAAGGATCTTGGAATTATCATTATAATAGCCCGTGCCGAGAAATCTGTCTTTTTTTGAATAGACATCAACGAGCTCTCCGTTTTTACATTCACCGATCCTCTCGACAACCTCTTCGCCATACACCCAAGGGTGGCCAAGTCTGACCGTCCTCTCGGACTTTTCACTGATTTTTAATTTAGGATATTTTCTTTCTGCCATATATCTGTCTCCATCATTCTGCTGCCTTCTCTATCTCTGCAATTTCATTCTCTGTGAGAGGACGCCATTCACCTCTGCCAAGTGCCAAATCTAACTCAAGTGGGCCAAAGCTTATGCGCTCAAGATATGTTATCTTGTTGTTGACTGCCTCAAGCATTCGTTTTATCTGGTGATATTTTCCCTCCGTCAGCGTTATAAACCCGGACATTCTGTCCTCTGAAAGTTCAATTTCGGCAGGCTTTGTTTCATAGCCATCTTCAAGAATAACACCTTGCCTTAGCATATCCGCCTCTTCATCTGTTATAGGAAATTTTGATTTGTAAGCATACTTCTTTTTTACATGGCGTTTTGGCGAAAGCAATCTGTGAGAAAGCTCCCCATTGTCTGTTATCAGCATAAGACCAAGTGTGTTTTTATCAAGCCTTCCGCAAGGAAAAAGATTAAATTTACCGTATTCTGACGGCAAAAGATCAAGAACTGTGGGATCCTTACCATCTTCGGTTGCGCTCACATATCCATCGGGCTTGTTCAGCATTATATATCTGAATTTCTGATATGCCACCTTTTTTCCGAGATAGCATATCTCGTCCTTTTCTTCATCAATATGAACCGATGCATCTCTCGTCGGCACTCCGTTTATGAGAATACCACCTTTTTTCGCAGCTGAGGCCGCCTCTTTTCTTGTTGCTATTCCCATATTTGAAAGAAATTTATCAAGCCTCAAGGCGGCACCCTCCTTTTACATCATTGCAAGAAACAAAAGAAGTATTGCTCCTGCTATCACAAGTCCAAGACCAAAGCCAAGAGAAAAATCAGCAGCAAAGCTTTTTTCATTTATTTTAAACTTCATTTTTGATTATTCCGAAATGCAAGATCAATAAATATTATCTCCGAAAAAATCATACTTATATATTTTACCACATTTCTTCTCTTTTGTAAAGAATTTAGCAAGATATTTCTACCGAACACAACAATTATGCATTGACTTTGGTATATATTTGCAATATAATTATGATATACGGCAAAATTCAACACAAAAGGAGAATAAAATGAATTTTAATTTTGATTATCATAAGACTCTCAGTTCCCTTCATGTTGGTTGCGAAGCCCCAAGAGCATATTTTATTGCTTATGAGAATATTGAAAAAGCAATAAAAGATGACCGAACTCAAAGCGAAAACTTCATTTCGCTGTGCGGTGATTGGTTTTTCAGATATTATCCCTCCCTCTCCCAGCTTGAGGATTTTTCTTCCGGAAAATTTGACTATTTTAAATTTGACAAGCTCACCGTTCCGATGAGCTGGCAGGTCAAATATGAAAGAGGTTATGATTGTCCAAACTATAAAAATATAGAATATCCTTTTCCCATTATGCCTCCCCACGTTCCAAATGAAAATCCTTGCGGCCTTTATATCAGGAGCTTTAATATAACAGAGGAGATGTTGAAGAAAAAGAGCCTTTATCTCAATTTTGAGGACGTTGATTCCTGCTTCTATCTTTTTGTTAATGATAGATTTGCCGCATACAGCCAAGTCAGCCATATGACAAGCGAAATAGATATAACTCCATTTGTGCAAAAAGGCATAAATACCCTTAAGGTTCTTGTGCTTAAATGGTGTGACGGCTCTTATATTGAGGATCAGGATAAATTCAGATACAGCGGAATTTTCAGAGAAGTATATCTGCTTATGCGTGAGCCTACCCACATAAGGGACATATACGCAAGGCAGGATATCTCAAGCGATCTTTCAAGCGCAAATATAGATCTGACTCTTAGCTCAAACGGAAAATGCCTGGCTTCATACACGCTTTTATCCCCCGATGGAAAAGAAGTCACAAACGGAAATATCGATTTCACCAAAGAAGGCAAAGCGTTAATAAAAATAGAAAAACCTATTCTTTGGAATGACGAGGAGCCAAAGCTCTATTCACTTGTGCTCAGCTGTGGAAAAGAATATATATGCATTCATCTTGCACTAAAGCGCATAGAAACCATAAACAGAGTTATTTTCATAAATGGAAAAAAGGTTAAAGCAAAGGGAGTCAATCGCCATGACAGCGACCCAATTTTGGGTTCTGCCACGCCAATTGACCATATGCTGAGAGACCTTTATATAATGAAAAGACACAATATAAATACTATAAGAACAAGCCACTATCCAAACGATCCAAGATTTCTTGGACTTTGTGATAAGCTTGGTTTCTATGTCATAAACGAAACCGATCTTGAATGTCATGGCATGAATCGATACAGTTCAGACTCCAAAGGCTGGGACACCCTAACCGATTCTGATGAGTGGACAGAAGCTTATCTCGATAGAGCAAAACGAATGTTTGAAAGAGATAAGAACCATGGCTGCGTGATTTTCTGGTCTCTCGGAAACGAAAGCGGCGTAGGAAAAAATCATAAAATTATGGCAGACTATCTGCATAAGAGAATGCCGGGCTGTTATGTTCACTGTGAGGATATCACAAGAAGGGTCATCGAAAAGGAAAGATTAAAAACAACAGATGAGGCAAATTTGCTTGTAACCGATGTTGACAGCCGTATGTACCCATCTGTAGATGAAATTGAGAAGGTATACCTTCTTGATAAAAACAACAAAAAACCGTTTTTCCTTTGCGAATATTCCCATGCAATGGGCAACGGCCCCGGGGATCTAAAGGATTATTGGGATCTTGTATATAAATATGACAGCTTCTTTGGCGGATGCGTTTGGGAATTCACCGATCATGCTTTTGCGTCAGGCTACAACAAATATTATGACCCGAAATATCTTTACGGCGGAGATTTTGAAGATTACTCTGCAGATTCAAATTTCTGCGTTGACGGTCTTGTATATCCCGATCGCCGTCCTCACTTTGGTCTGCTTGAGCTAAAGCAGATTTTAAAGCCTGTTTCGGTTGCAAGCTTCAATAAAGAAAGCGGAAGGCTTGTGATTAAAAATCTCCGATATTTTAAAAAGCTTGACGATATCGAAATGCTTTGGAAGATCACCAAAAACGGAAAAATTTTAAAGGAAGGCAGAATTTCCTCGCTTAATATTCTCCCACAGAGAAGCAAAGGATTCAATCTGCCTATTGCTGATATAGAAAAGGATGGTTATATCTACCTTGATCTTTCTTTTAGGCAAACTGAAAGCAAGATATGGGCTGATTTCGGCTATGAGGTGTGCTTTGAGCAGCTCACAATTTCCGAGGAGCACAGTGCCTATAAAGCAAAGCGAATTTCAGACACCGTTTTCACAGAAATGGACGAGAAAAATATAGTAGTTACCACCGCAGACACAGTTTATACCATCAGCCGCACAAAGGGTATTATAACTTCTATAGTTGCAAACGGAAGAGAAATGCTTTCCTCGCCTATTGATCTGACAATCTGGCGCGCCCCCACAGACAATGATATGTATATCAAAAAAAGCTGGCTGAACCTGGGCTATGACAGAGCAACAACGTTTTGTCAATCTGTTGATCTAAGTGGCACAGAGAATAACCCAATCATAAAAACCACTCTTATTCTCGGAGCATCGGCAAGATATGAAATTCTCAGAGCAGATGTTGAATATAGCTTTGATGCATACAGCGGTGTCACAATTAATATGGATGTTAAGGTTTCAGAAATTGCCGAACAGCTTCCAAGATTCGGTGTTGAATTTTTAATGCCAGAAGATACCGAAAAAATTAAATATTTTGGCAGAGGCGATTCTGAGAGCTATATAGATAAACGCCATGCTTCTAAGATAGGACTATATAGCAAAACAGTGCGGGAAAACTTTGAACACTATTTGCGCCCACAGGAAAACATGGCACACACAGACACAAAATGGGCGCAGATATATTCCTATGCAGGTCACGGTCTTATGGTAACAAGAATTAAAGACGGAAAGGATTTCAGCTTTAACGCCTCTCATTATACGGCAAAAATGCTGACCGAAACCACCCATGATTTTGAGCTTACACCGATGAAGGAAACCTCCGTCAATATTGATTACCGTCAAAGCGGCATCGGTTCAAACTCCTGCGGTCCATGTCTTAACAAAAAATTTCAGTTAAACGAAAAGTCCTTCAATTTCAAATTCAGAATTATTCCCTGTTTTGCAGAAAATATTGATCCGTTTGACTATACCGATATATAATAAAAAACCGGGCAATGATGCCCGGTTTTTTCGCAATTGAGAATTAATTGACTTTTTATCAACTTAAATCGTATTATAAGTGAAAGGAGGTGAAAAAATGGAGGATGTAGAATTTATTGTTGATAAGTATGGGGACACCTTATACCGCATTTGCTACATAAGGCTGGGGAACATTGCCGATGCAGAGGACGCTCTACAGGATACATATCTTAAATATATGAAAAAGCATCCTGTTTTTTCATCAGAAGATCATAGGAAAAGTTGGCTGATTCGAGTTGCAATTAACACCTGCAAGGATATTCTTCGCCGCAAAAGAGCTCATGCAACAGAAGATCTTGATAAAGCCGCTTTTATTGCTGAAGAAGATTTTGAAAACGAAAACGGGGTTATAAGAACGCTTATGCTTCTTCCGGAAAAATATAGCGTTGTCATGATATTGCATTTTGCGGAGGGACATAATTATAAAACTATTGCAAGCATAATTGGAAAAAGCGAATCAGCAGTTAAAATGCGTATTAAGAAAGGACGAGAGCTTTTTTTTAAACTTTATGAAAAGGAGAATATTTATTATGAATGATAATAATATTAAATCAGCAATTGAACAATTACATCTAAGCGAAAGCTCGAAAAATAAAATCAAAAGCAGATGCAGAGAATATGAAAGCCGGCAAAATTCAGGTAGAAACACAATTCGAGTAGGATTTAAAGTTACTATAATAACAGCACTAATAGCAGTTATGAGTATAGGCGTTTTTGCTGCATCAGAATTAATACTTTTTCATATTAAAAAAAAGGACAACACTGTAATAATTAATGCACAAATTCCATCCGAAATCAAGGATTCAGACGCTCCACTGCGCACTTGGAACAGTAATAGCGAAAATGGTGAGATAAGCGTTCGTCTTGGCTTTGAATATCTACCTGAGGATCTTAAAGAATCTGATAACGCAACTCACAAATATGGTGGAAAAGAAAGCAACCGTGCTATAACCTTCACCGGCTTTGATCTCCGCCGTAGCGATCTAAACACAGTTATAAAAAATATAAAATGTGCACAAAAATTTTATGCCGGTGATAAAAAAGCCTACATAATATCATCCGACACGGTTTCTACCTATAACAAAGATCTCTATGTACTTTTTGAAAAGGAACAAATAGTTGTCCACGGAATCGTTGGCTATGGAATAAACGAAGACGAGATAAAACAAATAGCAGAAGGAATGTATATTTATAATACCAACGATATTGACCATGCTTTGCCTATATCAAATGAGACAGAAAATATAAGCACAGATATTCCATTTATATACACCCATGAAAATCCAAAGGTTTATAGGCAAGATCTTTTAAAGATCGGAGAGACAGGCTCGCACAAAAACGAGTTTTGGCAGTTTGAAATAACTGTTGAAAGTTTCAAAACACTGAACAGCATTAATGGATTTGAAAAACATATACACAAGAAGGATTTTGCAAACAAATTTGATGACGAAAACGGCTTGCTTATTCCATATAAAAGAACAGAAATTCTGATAAGTGGCGAAATCGAAAAGGGAGAAAAACCAAGGAAGCATTTCGGAAACACCGATGAAGCCATCAAAAAATTTGTCATAGTTACCATAAACGCAAAATGTGATAATGAAGATATTGAGCCAATTATAAACACTTTTTCTCTTGGAGGACTTTTAGAAGAGGAGGACGGAAGCATTATCAGAACTCAGGGTCGTCAAAATTTTTGCATTGACAGTACCCCCGGAAATAATGCAGATTTTCATGAGCACATCTATTTTAAAAATCTTGGAAGCGGAAGATTTGAGCTGGGATTTTTGCTTGACAGTGATGAATGCGAAAACGAGCTGTATTTTTATAGCCACGAAGCAGAAATTTATTATGTTCTAAATTAATCTTACTTAACAAATATTCCTTTTTACTATACACAAATCATAAAAGCCATAAAAACCAATGGGCTGAGTCACTTATGTGACTCAGCCCAAATTGTTAGTTACTGAAAATTGTAATCTCTGAATGCTTTTGCTGCAAAATACTGGTCAACAAGTGTCTGTAGACCTCTCATATCAGCTTCAGAAGCAAAAATTTCAGGATAGTTTGTTGTTGCACCGTCCTTATAATATGTTGAAATATAGCTTTCAAAGGTCTTGTAGTTTGAATGACCTGAGACGCTTGTATCTCCGCAGAAGTCATAGGGCTGACCAACCGCACTGTCACCTGTGATTGCTACATAGGTCATAAGTGATGTGATATAACCTGCAAGCTGATTTGGGTGGTAGCCGTCAGAGCTTGACCGGCTTACAACGAAGCTATTTTTATCATAAGTCTCGGTAGCACCGGGAACTTCTACCTCACCTCTTATTATGTCAGCAACGAGCTTGCCCCAGTCGATAACGGTGAAGCCCATTTCCTCAACCTTGTCAAGATTGTTAAGAATCTCTATTGGGAATGATTCCGCAACAGAAATGTTATGCGCCCCCGAGCTTACAAGATAGAAGAATTTAACATCCGGATTTGCCGCTTTGAAGAAATCCATATACCATTCAAGGTTTGTTTTCAGAGACTCAAAGGTGTTGGTTGATGCTCTTCCACCCGAAATAATAACATAATCATAGTAAGCATCTGTAAGGTAACTCATATGATTCTTACCATAGCAAGCAAGGTTAGAGCCAACGCTGCAGCTTTCCTGTCTTATGCTTCCAATTCCGTGAGAACCAAATGTCCAGTTGGTAACATTCACATCCAGACCGTTAGCTTTGCATATCTGATAGAAATATCCGCTGTCACGGTCACGGCTGGTCTGTGATACATTTGAATAGCCCTCGTCTACAACGGCGTTTCCGTAATATACAAAGGAATCACCAATGAAAATTGCCTTCTTTGGGTTATAATTCTCATAATGCTTAGCCGCAATATACTGATCTATAAGGGTTTGTATACCTCTAAGATCAGCCTCGGAAGAGAATACCTGATCATAGTTTGTTTCGCCCTGTGTATAATAAGCCGCCTTATATTCCTCAAAGGTACGGTAGTATGAGGTTGCAGCCAAGCTGTCATCACCAACAAAGCTATGTGGCTGACCAACTGCGCTTTCACCTGTGAGAACACAGTATGTCATAAGGGTTGTGATATAACCTGTAAGCTGATTAGGGTGAAGTCCGTCAGTTGAGCTCTGATTGATAACAAACGAATAGAAATTATAATCAAGTGTTCCACCGGGAACCTCAACAATGCCGTTAACTATATCAGCAACAAGCTTACCCCAGTCGATAATGGTTACGCCCTTATCTGCCCAATCTTTAAGGTCTGCAAGGAATTCATAATCCTGAATTTTATTATTTACATGAACACCGTGAGCGGTAGCCTGTGCCATCAAGCACATCTTAACATTGGGGTTGGCATCCTTAAAGAAGTCTATCATCTTATCATATGCAGCAGCATATGAAGGACCGCCGGTTGTTCCATAGCAGGCTACAACATAGTCATAATAGGGGTCGACAAGATATGATGAATGGTCAATTCCTGCGCAAGAATAATTATTGCTTGTTCCGTTGCAAGTGCCGCCGAAAAGATTTGCAAAAACATGGTTTGAGAAGGTCCAGTTTGTAACGTCAACATCCATTCCTTTAGCCTTGCAGAGCTGATAGAAATAGCCGTTATCCATATCTCTTGCATCCTGTGTCCAAACAGAGTTGACATTTTTGTGCATAACTGTGCAACCGTAATAGATATGCGAGTTACCTATGAAAATTATTCTTTTGCCGTCAAGTGGCTTTGAAGACGCTGTTTTGTAGCTTTCGGGAACGCTCATATCGTTGTTATGAACATAAGAGGATGCTGTTTTCAGTGCCTCCATATCATCAGCAGAAACGCCATCAATCGTTATATCAAAGCTTGCAGGATCAAGATCATAGATCTCTGAAACAATTGTCATAGCCGCAAGAGTTGATGCGGTTGTAAGCGGATGAAAGTTATCCTCGTCGTAAAGTGAAACGCTTGAATTTGTGAATGCATAAGTCATTGCCGCACCAACATGGCAAACAGGAATGTTAAGCTCGTCTCCGATATACTCATATGCGGCACGGAGCTTCATTTCCATATCTGCTGTGTCGGTTCCATATGTGGAAAGGCTCTTATGGTCTGCATCATAGCCCCATGTTGCATAGAGATATGTTTCTGCACCATTGAGTCTTGCCATTTCTTTTAGATCACGAACTGCGGCATAGAAGCTCTCGGGATTAGAGATAGGTCTGTTGCTCTGCTCCTGGAGAATAACTATATCAAACTTGTTATTCTTAAAAGCATCGACAACCTGTTTACCATAGGTATCACTTGAATCAGCAAACTTCTCAAGTGTATAACTATCCTTTGTAATAGCTGTTACATTTACTTCCTTACAAGTCGGATG
>JAZUQN010000127.1:0-13044 GCA_045605745.1 Eubacteriales bacterium | reverse complement strand
GGTGTAATTATGGCAAAAATTAACTTCAAAAATGCATTTAAAAAAGCCTTCACTGCTGATGCGCTGACTATTTATTTAGTTGTAGCTATTTACGGTGTGCTTTCCTATATGCTTTATAGTGGTTCCGCCAGCAGACAGCTCACTAATATGCTTATCTCGGTATCCTGCTATGTGGTTTTGGCAGTTTCGCTTAATCTTGTTGTTGGTCTTCTTGGAGAGCTTTCCCTTGGACACGCCGGATTTATGAGCGTGGGGCTTTTCAGTGGATGTCTTTTCTCAATGTGGACGGTCAATCTTATACCGATGCTTTGGATAAGACTTCCGCTTGCAATGATATTTGGTGGAATTTTTGCCGCTGCTGTTGGATTTGTTGTGGGTCTTCCTGCGCTCCGTCTCAAGGGTGACTATCTTGCTATCGTAACTCTTGCTTGCGGTGAAATAATTAAAAATATTATCACAAATCTTGAAATCACTGGCGGTGCTTTGGGGCTTACAACAAACAATAAAGAAACATTTATTTATTCAAAGCCCAAGGAGCTTTTGCCTTATGCCATCGTTTTGGTTCTCATAACTGTTATCGTTATGATGAATATTAAAAAATCTCGTCATGGGCGTGCAATTATGGCAATTCGTGATAATAGAATTGCTGCAGAGGCAACCGGCATCAATGTAACATATTATAAGCTTATTGTTTTTGTTCTTGCGGCATTTTTTGCCGGCGCTGCAGGTGTTCTTTACGGACATAGCTTTGCAAATATCAAAGCCCCCACATTCAACTATAATATGTCAATTGAAATTCTTGTTATTGTTGTTCTTGGTGGAATGGGTAGCATTGGCGGTTCTGTGATTGCAGCTATAGCACTAAGAGCACTGCCTGAAATGCTCCGTGAGTTCAGTGATTATCGTATGCTCGCATATTCGATCCTTCTTATTGCTATCATGCTTCTCAATTCAAATAGCAAATTTATCGAATTCAAGAGTCAGATATCAAAGAAATTTCTTTCGATTTTCAAGATGAAAAAGAATAAGGAGGAGAATGAAAATGAGCAGCAATTATGAACATAAACCAAAGCTGGTTCCTTATCCTTCAAACGCTTTTGTGCCAGAGAGAGATATCGGAAAGCGCCCCGTTCTTGAAGTAAATCATCTTGGTATCGATTTTGGTGGTCTTACTGCTGTTGACGATTTTTCACTTATCGTTGGAAGAACTGAAATAGCAGGACTTATCGGTCCTAATGGCGCCGGTAAAACAACTGTTTTTAATTTGCTTACAAATGTGTATCATCCTACAAGAGGAAGTATACTTGTTGACGGCATGAGCACAGCAGGTAGATCTACTCATCAAGTTAATCATATGGGAATAGCAAGAACCTTCCAAAATATTCGTCTTTTTTCTAATCTTTCTGTTCTTGACAATGTTAAGGTTGGTCTTCACAATTCAATGAAGGAGAATTTCCTTTCTGCTATAACTCATAGCTTTGGCTATGGAAAGGCGGAAAGAAAGGCCAACGAGGAAGCTCTTGAATTTCTTGACTTCTTTGGAATGGCAGACCTCGCCGAAGCACCGGCAGGAAGCCTGCCATACGGTGCACAGAGACGCCTTGAGATAGCAAGAGCACTTGCAACCTCTCCGAAGATCATTTTGCTTGATGAGCCCGCCGCCGGTATGAATCCCTCAGAAACATCCGAGCTTATGGAAAACATCCGTCGTATTCGTGACAATTTTGGTATTGCAGTTATGCTCATAGAGCATGATATGAAGCTTGTTATGAATATATGCGAGGGAATTTGTGTGCTTGACCACGGTAAGGTTATTGCAAAGGGAACACCGGATGAAATCAAGGCAAACCCCAAGGTTGTTGAAGCTTATCTTGGTAAAGCAAAGGAGGCGTGATAAATGCTAAAGGCAGAAAATTTAAATGTTTATTATGGTAAGATTCACGCTTTAAAGGATATTAATTTTGAGGTTAAAGAACACGAAATAGTTGCTCTTATCGGTGCCAACGGCGCCGGAAAGTCCACAACTCTGAAAACAATATCCGGAATGCTCCGTTCTCACACAGGCAGCGTGACCTTTAATAATGAGAATATATCACATATTGAATCTTATAAGCTCATAACAAAGGGACTTGCCCATGTTCCCGAGGGACGAAGAGTTTTTTTACAGATGACAGTTGAAGAAAATCTTGAAATGGGCGCTTATACTAACCCAAAATACCTGAAAGAGGGCCTTGAGGATGTTTATAAGCGTTTTCCAAGATTGCTTCATAGAAGAAATCAGATAGCAGGTACACTTTCGGGCGGCGAACAGCAGATGCTTGCAATGGGGCGAGCACTTATGAGTCAGCCCAAGCTTTTGATGCTTGATGAGCCTTCAATGGGTCTTGCTCCTATACTTGTTGACCAAATTTTTGATATTATCAAAGAATTACACGAACAGGGAACAACCGTCCTTCTTGTTGAGCAAAATGCCGGTAAGGCGCTTGAAATTGCCGACAGAGCATATGTGCTGGAGTCTGGCAGAATTGTTCTCTCCGGAAGCGGCGATGAGCTTGCACAAAGTGAAGAAATCAAAAAAGCATATCTCGGTGGTTAATTTATATTAAAGACAGAAAACAATGCGCATTGACATTACAGTTTGGCGCACAGTGTTTTCTGTCTTTTTAGTTGTTTTCCATTTTTTTAACTTGACAGTGGAATGCAAGTAATGTATAATTACTGTGAAGAAGGTGAAATGTTGGATGAAAATTAAGACGAAAAAGCTTTCCTATGAAAAGGTTATGTCGCTTCCTCGCGAAAAACACATAAAGCCTATAAAGCCATCTATATTCTTTAGAACTTTGATAAGGATCATTTCCGTTTTTGATTTAATGGCTACAAAGTTTAAATTTACAAAGAAAAATATGGATAAAGCCGGAAGCGGGCCGTATCTTATCTTGATGAATCATTCCAGCTTTATTGATCTTGAAATTGCTTATCGAATTATGTATCCAAAGCCGATGTGTATTGTTTGTACTTCGGACGGCTTCGTTGGCAAGTCATGGCTTATGCGCTTGATAGGATGTATTCCAACTCAAAAGTTTGTTACGGATATGACCCTTATAAGAGATATAATGTATACTATCAAAACCAAAAAGACCAGTATTCTAATGTATCCCGAAGCAAGCTATAGTTTTGACGGTACTGCAACGCCTCTGCCAAGAAGTCTTGGTGCACTTGTTAAAAGGCTTGGTGTTCCTGTTGTAAATATACATACTTTTGGTGCTTTTGCGCGTCAGCCACTTTATAATTGTCTTTTGAAAAGAAAAGTTAATGTAAGTGCAGAGGTCGCCTGCCTGCTTTCAAAAGCAGATATTGAGCAAAAATCTGCCGATGAAATTCAAGATATACTTGACTTGGCGTTTACCTTTGATAATTTTGCTTGGCAACAGGAAAATAATATAGTTTTAAATGAAAAAGAAAGAGCTAAGGGGCTTGAACGCATACTTTATAAATGTTCTTCATGCCACGCAGAATCCTCAATGAAGGGAAGTGAGGATAAAATTGTTTGCGGTGCTTGTGGAAAAACACATACACTTACTGAGCTTGGTTATTTGAGTTCTGCGGATGGCAGCGTATTTCCACACATTCCCGATTGGTATAGGTGGGAAAGAGAATGCGTAAAAAAGGAAATAGATGATGGCACATATGAGCTTGATACCGAGGTTGAAATAGGTCTTATGGTCAACCACAAGGCTATTTATATGGTTGGCGAAGGAAGACTGGTGCACAATAATCAAGGGTTTAGGCTTGTTGGATGCGACGGAAAGCTTAATTATGAACAGAAACCGCTTTCTTCTTATGGTCTTTACGCAGATTATTACTGGTATGAAATTGGTGATGTAATCTGCATTGGAGATAAGGATTGTCTATATTATTGCTTTCCAAAAAAGGAAGGAGTTGTTTCAAAAACACGCCTTGCGGCCGAGGAGCTATATAAAACTGTTAGGGAAAAGCAGAGATCATAATAACAACAAGCAAATAGTGTTTTTACAAACATTATTTGCTTGTTCTATAAAAATTTAAAAAAATCTATTGCAATCATATGTTTATTATGGTATAATAATAAAGTCATAAAATTTATATAAAATTAGCTATCAAAATATATGGAGAGATATCGAAGTGGTCATAACGGGGCTGACTCGAAATCAGTTTGTGCGCAAGCACACGAGGGTTCGAATCCCTCTCTCTCCGCCATTTGCGGTTACTTATGCCGCAAAGCCGTGTTTTTACACGGCTTTTATTATTATTGGAAGGTGCATAATATGGAACCTAAAAAATATTTATGCAAAGAAGTGCCGGAAATACGAGTTCACGGTAGAACAAGTAAAAGGGAAAACAATGTTATACCGCTTTTTTGGACGGGCTCTGCCATAGAATTTAATATAACAGGCAGTGAGGTTTGGCTGGAATACACTTGTATTCATAATAGCGGTCCTTCTTTTGCACGCGTTGAAATTGATGGCTTTGATTTTTACAGATTTATGCTTGAGGACGGCACGCATAAAGTGTGCATAATGAAAGGCTTTGGAAAAGATGATGTTAAAAATATCAGAATTTTTCGCGAAACACAGGCCTCAGCAACTGTTGTAACCTTTAATGCTCTATATTGCGACGGTGATTTCAAACCGTTGCCTGAGCGAAAGTATAAGATTGAAGTGTTTGGTGACAGCGTCACAAGCGGAGAAGGACTTGCCGGCTCAAAATGCTTGAATCATTGGATTCCTGCAGTTTTTAGCAGCAGAGAAAATTATTCAATATTGGTGGCAAATGCCCTTGATGCAGATTGGAGCATAGTTTCTCAAAGTGGTTGGGGCGTTTTCTGCGATTGGAGGAATAACCAAAAAAATGCGATTCCCAAATATTATGATTATGTTTGCGGACTAATAAATCACCCAAGTCAGATTGAACTTGGGTGCCAAGATGTTTATGATATTGAAAATGACAGGACTAATATAACCATTATCAATCTTGGGGCAAATGACAGCGGTGCATTTGGCGGAGAACCATGGATAGATGAGAGTGGTGTGTCTCATAAGTTGACAAAACCTGATGATCTTCATTTAATATCCGAAGCGGTTTATAATTTTTGCAAGCGCATAAGAGAGCGTAACAAAAACACGATTATGCTTTGGTGTTATAATATGTTGACTGATGGATTAAATAATGAGATTTTGAGTGGAGTTCAAAATTACGTTAATGATTCAAAGGATGAAAAGGTATATACCGTTTACATTCCTCGTGCACCGGAAAGTATGAAAGGATCCAGAAATCATCCCGGGGCCGAGGCACATAAAATGTACGCAAAGGCGATTCTTAATAAATTGAATGAAATACTTAAATAAAAAGAAGTCGGATTTTTCCGACTTCTTTTTATTATTTGCAGCTTTCTACAAATCTAACGATATCACCCACAGTTGTAAACTTGTGAATATCGTCATCAGGGAACTGAATATCAAATTCCTCTTCGCAACGCATTGCAAGATCCATAAGCTCAACAGAATTGATGCCAAGATCCTGAGAAAGATCGCTTTCCATTGAAATATCAGATTCCTTAATGTCAAATTCGTCAACAAGCATAGCTTTTATCTTGTCGTACATGGTAAAAACCTCCGTAGCCGATTGGCAAAATTATATTTAAACTTTAATAGTTTACTTGATTTTAAATCGCTGGATTTTTTTAGAAGTTGTTCTTTCAAACTCTTCTTTGCGTATCTCAACTTGATGAATCTGTTTATAAGAGGGCAGATTTTTGTTGATATCAGATATTTCAGCTTTTATCATTGCTTCAATTTCTGCATCGGTTTTTCCTTCAAGCAAGGGCATATTTGGAACACAAATTGCTGTAATTGTAGGCTCGCCCGATGCATTATCTCTTGCCATAACAACTGCTTCAAGAATTATATCTACAGGAGCGATATATTCTTCTATCTCTTCCGGAAATACATTTTTACCGTTAGAAAGGATAATAACATTCTTCTTTCTTCCGGTAATGTATATATATCCGTCTTTATCCATCCAACCGATGTCGCCGGTTCTAAACCATCCATCCTCTGTAAAGGCTTCAGCAGTTGCTTCAGGATTTTTATAATATCCCATCATAACATTATCGCCCTTAACGAGAATTTCGCCGGTCTCTTCACCCGGTGTTTTATCGATTTTAACGGTACATCCCTGAACAGGCTGACCAACAGATTTGAGACGAACCTTGCCGGCGCGGTTTACCGCAACAAGAGGAGCGCACTCTGTTATTCCATAGCCTTCAAGAATAGTTATACCAAATGAATAGAAGTCTTTAACAAGCTGAGAACTAAGGGAAGCACCGCCGCATATGATGCTTTTGATATTTCCTCCAAAAGAATCGATTATTTCTTTAAAGAGCTTTCTGCGAACATCTATGCCGCAGCCAAGAAGAACGTTATCAAATCCTATAGCAAATTTTAATTTACCTTCAATACCTTTTTTCTTGATTTCCGCCCAGATCTTTTTATGCATAGTCTCTGCAAAAAGAGGAACAAGCATCAAAGCATTTGGCTTAAATTCCTTAAAGTTTCTCATAACATGCTTTAAGGAATCATTTATAAGAACCTGTGCTCCGATATTCATCAAAGCGAGATGACCGCAGGTCATTTCATAAGTGTGATGAGGCGGAAGAACAGATACAAATGTGTTTTTATCATCGTATGGGGTGGATTGACAGGAAGCGTTGATAGCCGCTGTCAGGTTTCCGGTTGAAAGCATAACGCCTTTTGCTGTACCTGTTGAGCCTGAGGTGAAAATAATTGCTGCCAGCTTTGAAAGATCGATTTCATAATCAATATACTCAGTATATCCATCGTCAAGTGCTGCCTTGCCGAGTTCTATAAGCTTATCAATTGAAATATTTTTTTCATCCTGAACAAAGTCACTTGGTTCATGGATCGGAACAAAAAGCTTAACCGATGGAAGTTTATCTTTAATTGCGCTTATTTTATCCGCAAGCTTTTCTGTGTAAAAAACAGCTTCAACCTCAGCGTGGTTCATAAAAAAAGCCGTCTGTTCGTTTGAAAGCTCCGGATCAATTGGAACGATATATCCGCCACCATTTATAACTGAAATATAAGTTGCTGTATATCTCGGATGTGTATGACCTATGATAGCAACGCCTTTTCCAAATATGCCGAGCTTGGCAAGTCCGGTTCCGATATACAAAGTTTCATCGTAAAGACGCTTAAAAGAATATTCAAGTGTTTTATTATTCTCTTTGTAAAAATAGAGAGATTTATCACCAAAAATTTCTGCGCCGCTTTTAACAAGATCACGCAGATCGCTAATAACCTTCGGGGGCTTAGCTCCTTTAAGATTATTTATCATTCTCATTTTAATTTGACTCCGTTATAAGATTTATTTAGAAATAACCAAGACTGCTATATTGTACCACAAAGTAGCATATATGTCAATACCCAAGAGGTAATAATATTGCAAATTATTACAAGCAAAGATTGACGAACTATGCAAAAAAGTGTATAATTATAAAAAATATCCTTTTGAGGTAGTTATGCGTTTGTTTTATAAGAAACATTTAGCGTTTTTGTGCTTTTTGTTAATATGCGGTGCTTTAATGGGGACATTTGCACCTATGATCGTCAAAAAAGTTTTTATTGCAATTCTTGCGTTTTCACTGATATCTTTCTTGATTATCTCCATTGTTAAAAAGAGTTTTAATTTCTTTAACAATTTTGTTCTTCCTATAGTATTTGCAGTATTCGGTCTTTTATATTTTACTCTTTTTTCTGAAAATATCAATGCAAAAATTGAGAGATTTACGAGTGAAGTCCCAACAGAGATAGAAGCCACTATTCTTAATTGCTCATATTATAGTAATTATCTAACATCTTTTGATATAAGAACTCACAAGATAGGTGAAAAAAATGTGAATTTTAAAATGCATTTTGTTGCGGATAGAGCTTTAGATGCTGTTGTTGGCGAAAAAATCAGAGCGCGTGTTGTTTTGTCGGATTTTGAAAACGATGGTTCTTTTGACGAAAAGCATTATTATAATTCTCAAGGGTTCTATTTTGTTGCAACAGAAGATGGCTGGAACACAAGTGCTATCGGCAAAACAAAATCTTTTGAACTCTTTTTTATAAATTTGAATAACAAGCTATGCGATAGGTTTGATAGAGCTTTAAATGATGATGCCTCCGGTCTTATCAATGCCATTTTTCTTGGCAATAGAGACGACATCGCTAATGATGTTAAACGGGATTTTAAGAGAACCGGAACTTATCATCTTCTTGCACTTAGCGGAATGCATCTATCAGTTTTGTCATATATGCTGGATAGGTTTTTGAGGACATTTAGGGCAAAGAAGGGTGTAAGGTTTATCCTAGTTTCTATAGCAATTGTTTTTTATGTTGCGCTTACGGGTTTTGGATTGTCTGTCCTAAGATCGTCTATAATGGTTCTGGCTACATTTGCAGCATATTTTTTGAGGGCAAGGAGCGATTCGTTTACCAATCTTTGCATAGCTGCTTCTTTCATCATTCTTTTCTCTCCTGCTTCCGTGAGTGATATAGGTTTTTGGATGTCAGTTCTTGCAACTTTCGGAATAATTGTTACAATTCCAATCGAGACATTCATAAGGTTAAAAATCCGAAGGGTTTTATCAAAAAAATGGTTAAAACCCTTAAAATCAATTGTTTCAGGGCTGATATTTTCATTTGCGGCGATCCTTTTTACATTGCCTTTTTCCGCCTTTAGTTTTAAAGCAATTTCCCTTGTTGGTCCAATTGTTACATTATTAGTATCTCCTTTTGTGTCAATACTTCTATCCCTTGCACCGTTTTTGCTACTGCTTACGGAAATTCCTTTTGTCTCCGGTGTTTTCGCCTTTTCAATAGAGGCTCTTACTTATGTTGTCACCGAGGTTTCCTCATATTTTTCAAATCTTGAAAATGTTTATATGTCGCTGAACTATCCTTTTGTTGTTTTTTTAGTTATTCCGTTTTTCATTGTTTTGGCGGTTCTTCTTGTAATAAATCTCAAACATAAATTTGTTATACCTTTATATGTTGCGTTATTTACAATAATATTTATCATTCTGGAACTTTTATCCGTCAACAGCAAGCTTACATATACCGAATACTTTAGATATAAAGAAAACGAGTATTTTTCAATTTCTTTTGGCGGAAAGAATGTCTTGATCGACATATCCGATGGTTCAAGCAGCAATCTTTATAACGCCGCAACCGAAACAACAGATATCGGTAACTGCGAGATTGAAGCGATGATTTTAACTCATTTACATAAAAGACATATGAGTTCGCTTGAAAAATCATCAAGTCGCTTTATGATAAGAAATATCTATATACCATCAACATTAAATGACGATGAGGCCTTTATTGCAAGTACAATCAAAGCTCAGATGTCTGCAAAGGGAATTGATGTTATCACATATGATATGGGTACAGATTTTTCACCTTTAAGTGGTATACAGATGAATGCTGATAGGGGATATATAAAAAGATCAACGCATCCGGTCATTATGTTTAATTTGACGGGAAGAGCCAATCTGAGTTATATTGGGTCGTCATATTTTGAGCTTGGCACGCAAAGAAGTACCGGAGAAATCATAGTTGCAGGAACACACGGACCCGTTTGTAAAAAGAAATTTACATTAACAGCAGATAAAAACACAAAGCTTGTTTCTTTAGCTAATGAAGAGATATATTCTTTTGCTTCAATCGCCGGTGAAACGGATGCTTTGATATTGAAAAATACATTTATGATTTCAAATTTATCAAAGTAACGCCCCCCAAAAAACAGACATATCCTTATAATGCAGAAAGGAGTGGCTGTTTTGAAAGATAGTAGATCAATTGCTGTAATCGGCGGAGATGAAAGACAGGTATATCTATCAAATTTAATAGAAAAATACGGCTACAAAGTTGAAAAATATGGAATCGATCCAACATTTGATACAAAAGATAATCTAAAAGATGCAATTCTTGGCAGTAAGCTTATATTCTTACCTTTACCTCTCACAAAGGATGGCTATAAATTAAATTCTTATAAAGAGCTTTTAATGTCAGAGCTGATAGAAGCCTTGCCGAGCGACTGCAATGTTTTAGCAGGTAAAATTCCACCAATGATAAAAGATTATTTCAAAAGCTGCGGTGTTACATATTTTGATTATTTTGACAATAATGAATATGTTTGGCGAAATGCAGATATCACTGCTGAGGGAGCTGTTTCAATTTTGATGAATGAGCTTGATATATCAATATCAGATTCCAATATTCTTGTTTGCGGCTATGGCAGAATAGGGAAGTGTCTTTCTCAAAAATTAAATGCCCTTGGCGCAGCTGTTACCGTTGCTGCAAGACGAGAGGATGATCGATTGCTGGCATCTTTCTGTGGAAAAAACGATGTTGACAGCATTGATTTTACAAGGAACGGCCTGTTTGATCTTTCGAAAAAATACGATGCAATAATCAATACCGTACCAAGCCGTATTTTTGATAGTTCATCTATGAAGATTTATAAAGACAAATTATTTATTGAGCTTGCTTCCCAGCCTTATGGTGGAGAACCTGAATTTCTAAAAAAACACTGTAAAAAATATATTTTAGCCTCCGGTATCCCCGGTAAATATGCTCCAAAAAGTGCAGCAAACGCTGTTTTTTGCTCACTTAGGTTTCTGATTGAAAAGGGGGAACAGCTTTGATAGGATATGCTTTTTGTGGTTCATTCTGCACTTTTTCAAAATCATTTTCTGTTCTATCAAATCTTATTGACAAGGGGCTTGATATAGTACCGATTATGAGTGAAAATGCTTATTCAACCGATACCCGTTTTCAAAATGCCGAAGATTTTTCTAAAAAAATCGAAGCTCTATGCGGAAAGAAGATTATTCACACCATTCACGACGCCGAACCGCTTGGGCCTGCAAATCCTTTGGATGCTCTTGTTATAGCTCCGTGCACAGGCAACACATTGGCGAAAATAGCAAACGGTATTACCGATACAGCGGTTACAATGGCTGCAAAGGCGCATTTGCGTTCAGACAGACCTTTGATAATTGCATTGGCTTCAAACGACGCCCTCTCGTCAAACTTGAAGAATATCGGAGCGCTGCTAACACGAAAATGCGTCTATTTTGTTCCAATGCTTCAGGATGATCCGCAGAAAAAGCCACATTCACTCGTGGCAGAATTCAGCTTGCTTACCCACACGCTTGACAGTGCTCTTATGGGATTGCAAATAAGAAAGATATTCCTTTGATATATTGTAAATAGAAAAATAAATATAAATTTTTATTGACAAAAAATTTTGAAAATGTATAATTGACACAGCAAAAGAAAATGGAGGTTCAAAATGAGGATTGGAGCACAATTGTTTTCGCTTCGTGATTTTTGTAAAACAACAGATGATTTTTCGGAAACTCTTAAAAAGGTGGCAGATATTGGTTATACCTCGGTTCAAGTATCTGGCACCTGCGAATACGAAGCTGATTGGCTTGCGGAAAAGCTGAAGGAGAATGGACTTACCTGTGACCTTACGCATTATAATTTTGGAAAAATGGTCGAGGATCCTACCGCAGTTGTTGATTTTCATTCGAAATTCGGCTGTAAATATATTGGTGTTGGCTGTCTTCCTTCATGGGATGTTGGCTCAACGGCTCAAAACGCTATTGATTTTGCAGAAAAGGCTCTTCCCGTTGCTAAAAAATTTAAAAAATTGGGTGCATTGATGATGTACCATAATCATCATTTTGAATATTATACTGATGTTAACGGCAGAAATATCATGGAGTATTTAGCTGATGCTTTTTCTTCGGATGAACTTGGGTTTACTCTTGATACACACTGGGCTCTCTCGGGCAATAAAGACCCAGTCGAAGAAATTAAACGCCTTGCCGGTAGACTGCCTTGTGTACATTTCAAAGATCTGGTTTTTAGTTTCAAAATTCCGGAAAAGAAATTTGAAAAGCGTTTTGCTCCGGTTGGCAGCGGTATAATCAAATTCGAACCCATTGTAGAAGAGCTCCGAAAAGCAGGTACAGAGTTTATCTTTGTTGAACAGGATGATTGTTATGGCGAGGATCCTTTTTCTTGCCTTAAAAAAAGCTACGATTATCTTACATCTATTGGTCTTAAATAATTTAAGGAGCTGCCTAAATTAAGGCAGCTCCTTTTTGTTACAGACTATCTGAAAATTGTGTTGCAAGTTCATCACAGCGTTCGTTATAAGGATGTCCGGCGTGTCCTTTCACCCAAACAAAATCAACCTTGTGGATCTCCATAAGATCCAGCAGCTTTTGCCACAGATCCGGATTTAGTGCAGGGGATTTATCAGATTTTTTCCACCCGTTCTTTCTCCAGGATTCAGCCCAGCCTTTGGTAATTCCGTTGATTAGGTATTGTGAATCCGATGTCAGGGTAACCTTGCAGGGCTCTTTTAATGCTGAAAGTGCTTCTATAGCCGCTGTTAATTCCATGCGGTTATTGGTCGTTTCCTTTTCTCCGCCGCTAAGCTCCTTTTTCTTATCGCCATAAACGAGGATTGCGCCCCATCCACCCTTACCGGGATTTCCTCTGCAAGCACCGTCTGTGTATATTTCAACCGATTTCATATAATACTCCTACAACTTAATAACAATATTATACACCTTGAATTTTGAAAAATCAATACAATGCAACACAAATATGTAAAATTCAAGGTAAAATTATATATTTTTTGTTTACCCCTTGAAATTTTCAAACACTTGGTATATAATTAACAATATATGAATACTTTTAAGGAGATATCTATGAGAAAAAGAAGGTTTGGAGACCGCAAGGATGGAAGGCGCGTTAGAAGTGCGAGCGTTATTTCAAAGGTTATGCCTTACATAATGAAGCGCCGTTCTGACGCACAAAATTTCTTTGCCGATCAGCTTTGCATTGATAAAACTGAGAAGTTTTGTAGAGAAAAAGTTAAAGAAGGTAAAAAGAACTTTTCTATACTGCATGTTATGCTTGC